>CAZIYK010000022.1:0-13041 GCA_964543445.1 uncultured Flavobacteriales bacterium | reverse complement strand
TGTGAAGTCGATGAATTTTGATTTCTTTGTTCTATTCAAATTCAGCTAATACTGTTTCTCCACCACGTACTTTTTGGTCTAACTCAACCTTGATTTTTGCATCCAACGGAAGGTATATATCTACTCTCGATCCAAATTTAATAAATCCAGAATCCTCACCTTGAATAGCTTCTTCTCCATTTTTCGCGTAATTTACAATACGTCTTGCCATTGCACCTGCAACCTGACGGAATAGAATGACTCCTTTTGAATTCTCAACAACAACAGTAGTCCTTTCGTTTTCTGTAGATGATTTTGGTAACCAAGCAGCTAAGTATTTGCCAGGGTGATATTTAGAATATAATATCTTTCCGCCTATAGGGTATCTTGTAATATGAACGTTCAATGGCGACATGAATACAGAAATCTGAATTCTTTTATCTTTAAAATATTCTGGTTCCTCAACTTCTTCTATCACAACTACCTTACCATCAACCGATGATACAACTGTATTTTCGTCGTAGATAGTGTTTCGTTTAGGATTCCTAAAAAACTGTGTAATAAGAATAAAAAACAAAAAGGAAATAAATGCTATTACCTTAATGATATCGGTATGCTCAGGAATAAAATATAATGCAGAAAGATTTACTCCTAATAATATTAGGAGGGTACTCACAATGATTCTTTTTCCTTCTATGTGTAGCATATTACAATTGAATAAGTTGTGTAAAGATATAAATAAATGGAGCAGTAAATAAGAAACTATCGAATCTATCTAACATTCCTCCATGTCCAGGCATAAATTTACCTGAGTCTTTAATAGTTACTTTACGTTTAAACATCGATTCTACAAGATCGCCTAGTACTCCAAATATACCAACTATATTTGTTATTATAAACCATTGCGTAAAAGTGAAAACATCAAAATAAAATGATATGGCAAATCCTACTAGATATGTCAATACCAATCCACCAACAAAGCCTTCAACTGTTTTTTTAGGCGATATTCTTTCTATTAGTTTAGTCTTTCCAAAATTCTTTCCAACTAAATATGCAAAGCTGTCGTTAGCCCAAATCAGAATAAAAATACTCAATATTATTTCGTAGTGATATTCTCCTTTGAAAAATGGTATTTTAGATGCTAATGTTAGCGGTACTGCAATGTAGATGATTGATAGGAATAAGTTTCCAAGGTTCTTATATGGGTTTGGATGCTCTTTCTTCAGTTCAATAATGAATACAATAAATACTAAAAGATAAATTAATAATTCGAAGAATATAGGATGCATACCAAGGTGAGACGAAAGCCCATACATGAATATGCTTATGCTTATAGGGTACATTATTCCAAAACGCTCAAGGTTGTCGGAAACAGCCATTTTAGAGAATTCATGTAATCCTATCAGCATTAGAATGCCCAAAAGGATTATGTATGTGCTTGCATCATAGCAAATTGATGTAAGTACGATAACCACAAAAATTAGTCCAGATAATGCTCTTTTTGTTAATTCGTTCATCATAAATTATTCAACTAATAACAAATATATGTTCTTTGATGTATTAATGCTACCAGAATCAAGAATATTATCTGTCCCCGTAACGGTCTTAGGCCCTTTAACTGTTGTTATTCCTGAAGGAATATTATCTTTATCGTATCGTCTTATCAGGCTTCCTAGTGCATCACTTCTATTCTCTATAATATGACCTATCTCAGAAAGAATAATGAAGTCGTATGGAAGATTTTGTAGTTTACGTCCCTTTAATTGATTAGAAGAAATAAGGATTGATCCATCGTGAGCGATTAGAGCTTCACATTTCGTAAAGAAAGCACTGTTTTTGCTTGTTTTATCAGAATGTTGAACTCCTACTTTTTGTAGTAAATCGTTTATGTCGTCAGTGAATGAAAGAAACTCATCCCAACTATTTTCCGAAATAATATTAACAATGGTGCTTATAACTTCTTCTTGATTTTCGCAGAAAATAAATTTACCACCAGATTTTGTGAAGTTGTCAGCAAATCTTTCTTCTAGAGGTAATTCAGGTTCTTTTTTAATAGAAAAATTTTCAATAGGGATATCTTCTATTACTTCCTCTTTTTGGGGAACAACCTTTTTATCCTCAATGCCAAATATTTTTTTAAAGAAACCTTTCAATTCAACAAAAATTTGATTTTTATAAAAAATAGCTTGAATGTACAGCCTATATAACAACCTGTTGGTTGTTGTTTTGTGGCTTTCATTATTCTGAATAAAAGGCTACCTGTTTGATTAGGTAGCCTTTATGTTTTGTATGACTACAAACAAATCTTACATGTAAATATAAGAATTTGTATGACTTATCTATAGTTTAGGGTCAGAAACTTCGCTTGTAGAAGTGATTGATTTATCAACAGTATTATCCTCCTCTTTTTTAGTTTCAGATTCTTCTGTTGATTCATCCTTGTCATGAGGTCTATTTCCGAAAATCTTTTGTAGATTTTCTTTGAAAATAACTTCATCTTTAAGCAATGCTTCTGCTAACTCTGTCAACTTCTCAACGTTTTCCTCAATAATCTTGATAGCTCTCTCGTATTGAGTATCGATTAGTTTTTTTATTTCCTTATCGATTATTTGAGCAGTGTTTTCGCTATATGGCTTTGTGAAATTGTATTCGCCTTGTCCGCTTGAATCGTAATAAGTAACGTTTCCAATTTCTTTATTCAATCCATAAACAGTAACTAGTGCTCTAGCTTGTTTTGTTACTTTCTCAAGGTCGTTTAGAGCTCCTGTAGAAACTTTACCAAAAATAACTTGCTCTGCAGCTCTACCTGCTAGAGTAGCACACATCTCGTCTAGTATTTGCTCTTCAGTTGTTATCTGACGTTCTTCTGGTAAATACCAAGCTGCTCCAAGTGATTGGCCACGAGGTACAATAGTAACTTTTACCAAAGGTGCTGCATGCTCTAATAGCCAACTTACAGTAGCATGACCAGATTCGTGATATGCAATTGTTTTCTTCTCTTGAGTAGTAATTATCTTATTCTTTTTCTCTAAACCTCCAATAATTCTATCTACAGCGTCTAAGAAATCTTGTTTATCAACTGCTTTTTTGTTTTTACGAGCTGCAATAAGAGCAGCCTCGTTACAAACATTAGCAATATCAGCTCCAGAGAAACCTGGTGTTTGTTTTGCAAGGAATTCAACGTCTAAATCCTCAACTAATTTAATTGGTTTAAGGTGTACTTTGAAAATACCTTGACGCTCGTTTAAATCTGGTAGGTCAACAAAAATTTGTCTGTCAAATCTACCTGCTCTAAGCAATGCTTTATCTAGTACGTCTGCTCTGTTTGTTGCAGCCAAAACTATTACGTGGTTGTCTGTTTCAAAACCATCCATTTCAGTTAATAACTGATTAAGAGTGTTCTCTCTCTCATCGTTACCTCCTGTAATTTGGTTTTTACCTCTAGCTCTACCAATAGCATCTATCTCGTCAATGAAAATAATGGCAGGAGATTTTTCTTTGGCTTGTTTAAATAAGTCTCTAACTCTCGAAGCTCCAACTCCTACAAACATTTCTACGAAATCTGAACCAGATAAAGAGAAGAAAGGAACTTTAGCCTCGCCTGCAACTGCTTTGGCAAGCAAAGTTTTACCTGTACCAGGAGGACCTACAAGTAGGGCTCCTTTAGGAATTTTACCTCCAAGAGATGTGTATTTTTCAGGTTCTTTTAGGAAACTAACAATTTCTTCAACTTCTTCTTTTGCGCCTTCTAGCCCAGCTACATTCTCGAAAGTAGTTTTTACTTCGCTGTCTTGGTCGAAAAGCTTAGCCTTTGATTTTCCTATATTGAAAATCTGACCACCTGCACCTCCACCAGCTGCTCCAGACATTCTTCTCATGATGAATATCCATACACCTATCATTAGTACCAATGGTAGCAACCAGCCGAGTAGGTCTCCCCAAACATCTTTATGTGTGGCATATTCAATAGTGAAATCTAGATGTTCACTCTGCTTTTCTTTTTCAAGTTTGTTTTCGAAGTTTTGTAAATCTCCAAATTCAAATTGGTAATGAGGACCAGGATTTAATCCATCGCCTAAAGGTCCTTTCTTTACATCTTTGTAAGCATCGTTAGTTTCTAACTTTTCTTTCTTGATGTAAATTTGAGCTATATCTTTATTTACAATGACAATTTTCTCAACGTCATCGTTTTTCAAGAATTCATTTTCTAATTGTTGGTAGCTTGTTTCTTTAGGTCCCATTTGGAACGTAGAGTAAAACTGCCCAACTAGAAAAAATACAAGAATGGCACCATATACCCAATACGGGTTGAATTTACCTTTCGGATCTTTCTTCTTGTTATTTAACGGATTATTAGATTGATTCAATTTTATGATATTTTAATGTGAGTAACAGATTAATTTGAAGAAGCAATTTTAGTAGTTTTTGCATCTCCCCATAATTCTTCAATATTATAAAAATCTCTGATTGGCTTTTGGAAAACATGAACAACAACGTTTATGTAATCAAGCAACACCCATTCTGCAATATCAGCACCTTCTACGTGCCAAGGTCTTTCTCCAAGTTCTCTTGATACTTCTCTTTCCACAGCGTTAGCTATAGATGAAACGTGAGTGTTAGATGTACCAGAACAAATTATAAAATAGTCAGTTGATCTATTTTCAATTTCTCTTAAGTCCATCAATAAAATATCTTCAGACTTAATGTCTTCTATTGATTTAATGATACTTGCAATAAGAGTGTCAGTATTTATAGCTTCTTTCATTTTTAATGTTTTTCTTTTTTTTTAATGTTTTTTAGCGGATATTTATTCCGTACTATGTACCCTATTTCGGGGTGTAATCGTTAAAATTATATAATTGTTACAGTATCAACTGTGAATTATAATCAGTTTACGACCCGCAAAGATACTTATTTTTATTGAGTTAATAATTTTTATTAATACATACTTATAGAGTGTGAGAAATATCTTCAAATTTGATGCCGTAAATTCTACAAATGACCTTTTATTGAAATGGGCAGAGAGTACTTCTACACCTAATGGTAGCGTTATTTGGGCATCTAGTCAGCTTAAGGGTAGGGGGCAACACGGTAGAGAATGGAAGTCTGTACCAGGAGAGAGTCTTACATTTAGTATGTTTATTCGTCATGAAAACATGTCGATTAAAGAACAATTTATTTTCAATAAAGCAATAAGTGTTGCTCTTCTAAAATCATTGCAGGTTATTTCTCCTAATTTCAAAATAAAATGGCCCAATGATATTTATTTGAATCGTAAAAAGATTGCAGGAATATTGATAGAGAACTCAATAAAAGGGAATTTTATTGATTATTCTGTGGTAGGAATTGGAATAAATGTAAATCAACGTAAGTTTCCGGAAGAATTAGGAAATGCAGGATCAATTATTTCAGAAACGGGGGTAGAGGTTTCGTTAGAAAATCTACTATATCAAGTAGTAGATCATATTGAGTTTTTTGTCAATTATTTGCATCGTAAACAATGTCGTAAAATCTTAAAAATATACTTGTCAAATTTATTCAGAAAAGATGAAATATCAGTATTCAAGAAAGGAGACGAGACTTTTAATGGTATTATAAGGGGTATTGATGAGTGTGGAAGAATTAAGATTGAATTAGAAAACGATGAGGTTGTTGCTTTTGGTAATGGCGAAATTAAGATGATGATATAAAAAAAGCACCTGTAAAAACAGATGCTTCTTGAAATTGTATTTATTGTAGGATTATATTTTCTCTAAATTACTAGTAAGAGTTTCGATAAATTTCTTTAACGGTTTCTGAACCATCATTTTTATCATAGGGTTGAAATTACCGTTGAAAGTTAGTTTCACTTCCGAAGAATCTCCGTTTTCAAATATATCAGCTTTCAATTCAACAGGAAGTTTTGAACCTGCACCTTCTAGAATGATTTGAGATGGTTCAATCTCAGATTTTTTCACCAATCTTACATCTGGCATACCTTTTATACCGAAGATAAATGATGTTTCGTCTGCTTCAAATTTCTGAACTTCCTCTGGCATTAACTGCTCAAAGTTTTTGAAATCCGCTAAGAAATCGAACAATTCCTTTTGTGATTTATTAACGCTTACTTTATTGCCTTCAATAGTCATATTAATCGTTTTGTTTCCATTTGCTAGGATTCATTCTCCAGTCTTCTAGCAATAGTTGTTCTTTTGTGTCGATATAGTAGATGTCTAACGCTTGCTCTAAAAGATGTTTGTAGTCTGATAGAGTAACTAATTCTACCTCCTTATCAGCAAAAGCTTTTTCGGCAACATCAAATCCGTATGTGAAAATAGCAACCATACCTAGTACTTTAGCATCTACAGCTTTAAGAGCATCAACAGCTTTAAGGCTACTCATACCTGTGCTGATTAAATCCTCTATTACAAGTACTGATTTTCCTTTTTCTAGGTGTCCTTCAATCTGATTTTGACGTCCGTGTTTTTTAGCTTCTGGTCTGATGTAAATAAAAGGAAGTCCCATTTCTTCGGCAACAAGTGCACCTATAGCAATGGCACCAGTAGCAACTCCTGCAATTACATCTGGTCTAGCAAAGTTTTTTTCAATAGCTTTGACCATGTTTTCGCGGATATAAGTTCTTATTGCGGGATAAGACAGAGTAATTCTGTTATCGCAATAGATTGGAGATTTCCATCCCGAAGCCCATGTGAATGGTTCGTTAGGCTGAAGCTTGATTGCTTTAATTTGCATTAATAGCTCAGCAGTTTTTTTAGCGGTATCTTTATCTAAAATCATGACGCAAATGTACAATGTTTATGTAAATAAAAAACTACTTAGGATAGATAAAAAATTAGATTCTAATTTTGATTTGAAAGTAAATTATTCAGGTTCAATTCAACTTGAAAGTTTGATTGAAAGCTTGGAAAAAGAAGAGTATAATTCCATCCTTATTATTACAGAAAATCTCGATAAAGTTTTGAACGATTTTAGTGAGATTGGAGAGATAAGAATTGCAGCCGGAGGGAAAGTAAAAAACATAAAAGGGGAGATACTTTTTATTTACCGTGATGGTGTTTGGGATTTGCCTAAAGGTTTTGTTGAAGAGGGTGAAAGTCTAGAGCAGGGAGCTATTAGAGAAGTAGAGGAAGAGACGGGAATTAACGGAATTGAAATAATAGACAAACTAAAAACTACATATCATACTTACAGATACAAAGGTAAGTTAGTGCTGAAAATTTCGCATTGGTACAATATGAAATCTGATTTTGATGGTGAGTTAACTCCGCAAACAGAGGAAGGAATAACTTTGGTGAAATGGCTTAATGAGAAAGAGGTTTCTGAGGCTTTAAAAAATACTTGGGAGAATATTAAATTGTTGTTTTGATATTTGAAAAAAGGGTTTAACCTGAAAAAGTTAAACCCTGGAAAGTTTTTAATAAAATTTTACTTTGGCCTTACGGCTTCAGGAACTAAAGAGGTATAATCGCCATCGTAGAGCATTACTTCTCTAACTATGCTTGAGCTGATTGCTGAGAACCCGGCAGAAGTCAATAAGAATACCGTTTCTATTTCGGGGTCAAGTTTTCTGTTTGTTTGAGCTATGGCTTTTTCAAATTCGAAATCGGCAGGATTTCTAAGTCCTCTGATTATAAAATTTGCATTTTCTTGTTTGCAATAATCTACTGTAAGCATGCTATTGTAGTGCTTAACTACGATTTTTTTCTCGTTCTTGAATGTTTTCTCAATCCATTTAATCCTTTCTTCGAGAGGGAACATATTTTTCTTTGCAGAGTTTGTTCCTATGGCGATAATAATTTCGTCAAAAAGAGGCAACGCTCTTTCTATAATGTCAACATGTCCATTAGTAATAGGGTCAAATGAACCAGGGAAAACAGCTCGTCTTATCATTTTATATTTATTTTAATGCCTCGTTAATAGAGCTTTCAAATAATTGTTCTAAACTAATTCCTGCAGCTTTAGCTTGTTGAGGTAATATGCTCTCTTCGGTTAAACCAGGTATAGTATTTATTTCGATGAAGTAAGGTACTCCATTTTTAATAATATATTCCGCTCTAGAAAAACCTTTCACTCCTAATGCTTTATATAAGTGTAGGGCTGTTTTAGAAACTGTTTGTCTGTCTTCTTCCGAAATTCTTGCAGGAGTTATTTCTTCTGAATCGCCTTCGTATTTAGCTTTGTAATCGAAAAATGAGTTATGAGAAACAATTTCTGTTATAGGTAAAACAATTATTTCACCATTGTAAGGAATTACACCAACTGTAACTTCAGTACCTTCAATAAATTCTTCTATTAGTATTTGATTGTCAATGGCAAAAGCAGTTTCAAGAGCATCAGCCATATCCTCAACCTTATCAACTTTACTTATACCAAAGCTAGAGCCAGCACGATTTGGTTTTACCATACATGGCAATCCTACCTTTTCTATAATTTCTTCTATGCTGAAATCTATTCCTTTAGTAAGAAAAACAGATTTTGCGGCAACAATACCATGCGATTTAGCAACAGAAATACATTCTCTCTTGTTGAAAGTAAGTGCAGATTCAAAATGATCGCAAGTGTTATGAGGAATGTTTAGCATCTCGAAATAGGCGCTAAGTTTTCCATCTTCACCAGGACTTCCATGTATTGCGTTATATACTACATCAAATATTATTTTTTCACCATCTTTTGTAATGCTGAAATCATTTTTGTCAATGTCAAATCTATCTCCATCAATATCTGCATACCATGCATCTTTCTCAATTATAATTTTATAAGGGTTGAATTTGTCATTTTTAAGGTTTTTATAAACAACCGAGCCACTAATCTTTGAAATCTCAGATTCAGCAGAATATCCACCTACAACTATTGCTATATTTTTTTTCATGTTGATGATTTTCTTTATTCGTACACTTTTCAGCTAACTAATATGAGCTTACAATTATATTTTTAATTGTGAGTAAAAACGTTTTGTGAGTAATTACTTTTCCCGAAACCACAAATATATAAAGCTTTGTAGAAGTAATTGTTATATTTGTGAATTATAAAAAGATAAACATTTGCCTTTATTTTATTCATACCTAATTAATTTTAATAATGAATTTTTTTAAATACATATTTAGTAAATGGTTTGTAGTTAATGTTTTATTAGCTTTAATTATAGTTGCAGTTGGTATTTTTGCAGTTAGAAGTTGGCTAGAAGAAACTACTTTACACGGTGAGACTATTATAGTTCCTGATATAAAAACTTACTCTTTGGATGAGGTAGAAGATGTATTAGGAGGATTGTCGTTGAATTATAAAGTTATAGATTCATCACAATATACACCTAAATTTCCTAAGCATTCTGTAATAAAACAAGATCCTAGAGAGGGTAGTGAAGTGAAAAAAGGTAGAGTTATATATCTTACGGTAAATGCTGGAGGGTATCCTTCTATGAGAGTTCCTTATTTAATAGGGAAAAGTAACAGGCAGGCAGTTTCTTATTTGGAAGCAATAGGGTTTAAGGTAGGTAAGTTTGAGTATAAAGAGGATATTGCCAAAAATGTTGTTCTCGATTTGAAATATAATGGAGAAATAATAGATACTTTAACAAGATTGCCTAAACAATCTGTAATTGACTTGGTGTTAGGTACAGGTCTTGATGGTGATAAAACTAAATTGCCAAATTTCATAGGAGATGATTTAGATAAAGCCAAAAGTAAATTAATTGAATTCTCTTTGAATCTGCGAAATGTAGAGTACGATGGAGATAAGCAAGATGATGTTGATTATTTTGTTTACAGACAGGAACCAAAATTTGTAAAAGACACAACTTTGGTAATAGGTTCAAATGTAGATTTATGGTTGACTAGCGATACTTTGAAATTACCTAAGAAGCAGATAGAAGAAGAATTAGAAGATGAATAAAAATTCTATGGAAGATTTAGAAGAGAAATTAGAGAGTGGCGAGCTTCACGAGCATTATAGGTTTGTAGCAGATAGTGGTCAGGAGCCTTTGAGGGTTGATAAATATTTAATGAATTTTATTGAGAATGCCACTCGTAATAAGATTCAGGCAGCAGCTAAGGCAGGAAATATTTTAGTTAATGGGACAGCTGTAAAACCTAATTATAGAGTAAAAGGAGGAGATGAAATAAGAATAATACTTTCGTATCCACCTCGCGATACCGAGCTTATTGCCGAAGATATTCCTTTAGATATAGTTTACGAAGACGATGATTTAGTAGTTGTAAACAAAGCTCAGGAAATGGTTGTACATCCGGGGCATGGAAATTACAGTGGAACTTTGGTAAATGCGTTGAAGTTTCATTTTGATAATTTACCTGACAATAGTAGAGATTTAGATAGGCCAGGACTTGTACACAGAATAGACAAAGGAACAAGCGGCTTATTGGTAGTTGCAAAGAATGAAAAAGCAATGGCTCATTTAGCCAAACAGTTTTTTGATAAAACTTCGGAACGAGAATATATTGCTATTGTTTGGGGAGATATAGAAGAGGAAGAAGGAACGGTAGAAGGTCATATTGGTAGAAGTTTAAAAAACAGAATGAGAATGGCTGTTTATCCTGATGGCGAATTAGGGAAACCTGCAGTTACTCACTACAAAGTTATTGAGCGTTTGGGTTATGTTACTATGATTTCATGTAGATTGGAAACAGGTAGGACTCATCAAATTAGAGCTCATATGAAATATATTGGGCATACTTTGTTCAATGATGAAAGGTATGGAGGAGATAAAATATTGAAGGGTACAACTTTTACAAATTACAAGCAGTTTGTTCAGAATTGTATGAAAATATTACCTCGTCAGGCGTTACATGCTAGGACTCTTGGTTTCGAACATCCTACTACGGGTGAGTTTATGAGGTTTGAAGCTCCCATTCCTGATGACATGATGGCAGTTGTGAAAAAATGGAGAGTTTATTCTAGCAATAGGACATTAGAAGAAGAATAAAAAAATAATTGTTTATTTAATTTAATCAGATTAACTTGTCGCTGACTTATCATTTGGAATGATAGAAGTTAGTTGTCCTCATTATGAGGGAACTAGCATATGTTATAAATCGTAAAAAAATATTGATATGAAAAAAATAGTTCGTTTTGCATTTTTAGGAATAGCTACTCTTTCGTTAGCGTTTGTTTCTAGTTGTGGTAGTAAAAAAGAAAAAAATACATACAATCCAGGACCAACTCCTGAAGGAGAAGTAGAAGTAACACTTCCATGTACAGGACCTGATTATTTCTCAACTGATAAAGTTTTTAGAGGAACTGGAACAGGTGAGAGTTTAGATCAGATGACAGCACGTAAAAAAGCACTTTCAAACGCGAGAGCAGCATTAGCTACTGATATTAACTCTGTAATGCAGGTAGTGGGTGATAATTACATAAAATCATCAGAAGTAAATAACAAGGAGGAAGTACTTGAGCGTTTCGAGCAAAATTCAAGAACAATTGTTAATCAAAAGCTTAGAGGTGTTCGTCAGATTTGTGAGAAAGCAACTAAAGTAAAAGCTACTGGAAAATATAAATACTATGTAGCTATTGAACTTTCAGGATCTGAATTAGTAGATGCTTACAACGAAACATTGTCAAAAGATGAAAGTTTAAAAACAGATTATAACTACGAGAAATTCAAAGAAGAATTTAACAAGGAAATGGATAAGTTTTCAAATAGATAATCTAGTTTCTTAAGAATAAGAAAAGGTCGTTTTCATTGAGTTGGAAACGACCTTTTTTTGTTATGTCGATCTTGGATGAATTAGGATGAAGACCTTGAATAGGCCTTTGACATTATTTTTTAAATTATTTAGAATAAGAGATTAACCTTTTTTTAAGAGACTACTATATAAGTATTTGTAAATTTGCCGCCAATTTTACATTAATAGTTAATGATTTACATAGCTATATAGTAAAAGTAAATTCCATGATTTAGAGTACTTAGACAATGACGAACATTTACAATATTAAAGTTTTAAGAAATATTTTAGTCTTAATCTTCTTTTTCTCAATTTCAACTTTCGCTCAGAATGAAAATATTGCCGTAAAATCGTTTAAAATTCTTTCTCATGATTTAGATGCTAAAACATATTATCCTAGAATTGACCAAAACGGAGACAAGGCAGCACTCATAAAAGTTGTTACAACCGAAAAAGGCTTTGCTTGGGAGGGCGATGGAAATGGTATTGTTGCAAGTGAATATAAAACTGGAGAATATTGGATTTACATTCCTTATGGATCAAAGCGATTAACAATTAAACACTCAAAGTTAGGCGTTTTACGAAATTACGTATATCCAATACCTATAAAAGCAGCCACAGTTTATGAAATGGTTTTAGCTACTGGTAAAGTTGTTACCACAGTAGAGGATTATGTTCCGGAAACTCAATGGTTAATCATTAGCGGTGAACCAGAAAAAGCCTCGGTATATATAAATAACGAATATGTAGGAGAAACTCCATATCAGGCAGAATTAGCCCTAGGAGAGTACGATTATCGTATAGAATATCCTATGTATAATACAAAAGCAGGAAAAATAACACTTTCGGAGGCTTATGGAAAAAAGTATCTTAATTCTAATCTGAGCTCTAATTATGGAGTTATAAGAATCACATCATCACCTGAAAGTGGAGCAGATGTTTTTCTCGATGGTAAAAATACAGGAATGAAGACTCCATGCGAACTTACAGAAGTTTCTAGTGGAGAACATAATATAATGTTGAAACAAAATTGGTATTTGCCCCAAACAGAGAAAGTTGTTGTAAGTGTTGGAGAATCAAAGTTTTTAAATTTTGCAATGAAGGCTAACTATGCTAATGTTGTAATAAAAACAGACAGTCTTTCATCTGTTTTTGTTGATGATCAGTTTATAGGAAAGGGTAATCAGGTAAAACGAGTGAGTAATGGTTTTCATACAATACGTGTAAATAAAAAAGGCCATAAAGATGTTACGGTAAAATACAAGGCTGTCTTAGGAGAGGAAAAACATTTTGATTTAAATCCTAAACCGATTTATGGAAGACTAAAGATTATCAGTACTCCATTCGATGCGGAAGTAGTACTTAATGGAAAAGAATATGG
>CAZIYK010000021.1:0-13197 GCA_964543445.1 uncultured Flavobacteriales bacterium | reverse complement strand
GGTTGGGGCAAAATTCATTGAAAGTCAATAAATTTGTAGGCATCTATTCTAAATGCTTTTCCCTTGAAGAGATTAATCTCTAAAAATTCCACATTAAATAATGTTGAGTTATATTTGTATTTCTCAAAATAGAAAACAAATTGGAAAAGACATATAAAAGCACATCGTTAGACCATTTACCTGAAATTGCTAAATCAATTTTAAGTGATTTTGGCAATAATAAAATATTCCTTTTTTACGGGTCTATGGGTGCAGGAAAAACTACATTGATAAAAGAATTAGTACATCAATTAGGAATTGAAGATGTAGCTAATAGTCCAACATTTGCAATAGTAAACGAATACTTTTCTGAAACAAATGGAACTATTTATCATTTCGATTTTTATAGATTGGAAGACGAAATGGAGGCTTTAGATATGGGATACGAAGATTATTTTTATTCTGATGCTTACTGCTTTGTAGAATGGCCAGAAAAAATTCCTAATTTACTTCCTGAAAATGCTATTGAAGTAGAAATAATTTCTTCTCTTGACGAGCGAACAATAACTGTAAAATCAAATTAAATGAACGATTTTTCAAAACTAAGTCCTTTTTCTCATAAAGATTTATTGCCTCAAGAAGAGATGCTTGAAGTAGAAAGACAAAAAGGAAAACTTTTTATAGGAATACCTAGAGAAACACAATACAACGAGCGAAGAGTTTGTTTAACTCCTGATGCTGTAATGGTTTTGACTGCAAATGGTCATGAGATTTTGATAGAATCTAAAGCAGGTTTAGGAGCAAATTTTACAGATCAGGAATATTCCGAAGCTGGAGCAAGAATTACTTATGATGTTGAAGAAGTTTTTGCTTGTAACTTAGTTTTGAAAGTTGCCCCCCCTACTCTAGAAGAAATTAGTTGGATGAAACCTAAATCATTTTTGATTTCTGCTTTGCAATTAAATACTCGCAAAAAAGAATATTTTAAAGCTTTAAGCAAAAAAGGTATTTCAGCTATTGCACTAGACAATTTAAGAGACAACGAGGGTTCTACTCCTGTATTAACTACTTTATCTGAAATAGCTGGAACAACATCTATACTTATTGCTGCCGAATTAATGAGTAATGTAAACTCTGGGAATGGTTTAATGCTCGGAGGAATTGCAGGTGTTTCGCCAACAGAAATTGTTATAATTGGTGCTGGTGTAGTTGCGGAATATGCTGCAAAAGCTGCTTTAGGTTTAGGTGCAACAGTTAAAATATTTGACAATTCTATTACCCGACTTAGAAGAATACAAAATGCATTAGGACAGAGAGTTTTTACAAATACTATACATCCAAAGGTTTTAACTAAAGCTTTAATGCGTTGCGATGTTCTCATTGGTGCTGTACGTTCCGAAGGTCGTACTCCTACAATTGTTTCGGAGGAAATGGTTGAATCAATGAAAAAAGGAGCTGTAATTATTGATGTAAGTATTGATTCAGGTGGAGTTGTTGAAACTTCAGAAATTACTTCTCATGATGTACCTACAAAAATAAAACACGATGTAATTCACTACGGTGTTCCGAATATTCCATCGAGAGTTTCACGAACTGCATCTCTATCCATAAGTAATTATTTCACTCCATATTTGTTATATATCGCTGATAGAGGAGGAATTGAATATGCAATTCCTGTGGATAAAGGTTTGCAAGCCGGAATTTACCTATACAAAGGTGTTTTAACTTCTAAGGCTGTTGGCGAATATTTTGATATGCCGTATAAGGATATTGATTTGTTGATTTTTTAGAAAGTTAATTGACTTACTCGAAAAAATAAAAAAAGGGAACTATATAGTTCCCTTATAAATGCTTCTGATTATACCATCAACTAATCCAATTTTTGGTACGTGAATTTTTTTTGCACCTGCCCATTCCATTGCTGACATATATATTTTTGTAGCCGGAATAATTACATCTGCTCTATCTTCGTTAAGTCTTAGCTCATCAACTCTTTCTTCGAAAGTATAACTTTTCAGGAAATTTAGCTTCGCATAAAGAAAAGAAAGTGATAGAGTCTCGCCTTCAGCTTTACCAGACATTTTGAAAATCTTATTAATATTTCCACCAGATCCAATAGCTTCTATCTTACCTATTCCTTTTGTTTTGTCTTTAATCCACTTTTCGATTTTTCCCCAATAAGCATCGTCAACTTTATTGTTAAGAATACGAACAGTACCTACTCTGAAACTTTTAGAACCAATAATTTTACCCTTAGAGATAATAGTAATTTCAGTACTTCCTCCACCAACATCAATATAAATATACGATCTATCTTTTTTTATTAAATCAGAAAGTTTTGTTGAGAAAATAATGGCAGCTTCTTTTTTTCCATCGATAATTTCAATGTTAATACCTGCTTTTTTTCTAATATCTGAAATTAATTCTCTACCATTTTCAGCATTTCGCATTGCTGATGTAGCCATTGCACGATATTCTGTTACATCATGAACTTTCATTAAGTGCTTGTATGCAGACATTGCATCTATCATACGCTGATAATTTCTTTCAGAAATAATTCCTGTTGTAAACACATCATCTCCCAATCTAATAGGTGCTCTTACCAAAGTCAAACGTTTTACAGAAGTTTTGCCCTTAACTTTCGACACATTAGCAACCATTAATCTAACAGCATTTGATCCTATGTCTATTGCTCCATATTTTTCTCCTACCATCATTTATTTTTTTACATCATTATTCAACAAGTCCAAATAGTACTGCCTTGTATCAAAATGAGTTCTAATTTTTTTACCTTTTGTTTTTCTATATTTATTGTCCTGTTCAGGAGAAAACAATCTAGCTTTTGTATTGTCTTTCCATATAATTTCGAATGTATCTCTTATTTCTTGTTGAATACTCTTATCTAAAATAGGACAGGTTACCTCTACCCTATGATCTAAATTACGTTTCATTAAATCTGCAGAAGAAATGAACATTTTTTCTTTTCCTCCATTTCCAAAAATATACACTCTTGGATGCTCAAGATATTTATCAATAACGCTTATAACTTCTATATTTTCGCTCAAATCTTTAATGCCCGGAACTAAAGAACAGACTCCTCTAACAACCATTCTTATGGTAACTCCTGCCGAACTTGCTTCATATAAATTTTCAATTATTTTCTTATCTACAAGCGAGTTCATTCGCATGTGAATATATGCAGCTCCACCATTCTTTGCAATAGCAATTTCGTTATTTATCATCTTTACAAATTCCTTTCTTGTAAAGTGAGGCGACACAATTAAGTGCTTGTATTTGTTTATTTTATAGTTGGCATCTAAGAAGTCGAAAATCATATCTACATCTTTCAATATAGATTGATGAGCAGTAAACAGTGTGTAATCGGTGTAAATTTTGGCTGTATCTTCGTTGAAATTACCTGTACTTATAAATCCATACCTTACCAATTCTCCAGATTCTTCTCTTTCTATAAGGCAAATCTTAGAATGTACTTTCAGTCCTTTAATTCCAAATATCAAGGTGATACCTTCTTGTTTCATTTTTTCAGCCCAAAATATATTTGCGGCCTCATCAAACCTTGCCCTAAGTTCTATCTGAACAACTACTTTTTTACCATTTCTTGCTGCATTTATCAAAGCATTAACAACCCTCGAATCATCTGCCAAACGATAAAGAGTTATTTTCACAGCATGTACTCTTGGATCCAATGCGGCTTCCTTAAGAAAACCTATAACATATGAGAAATTATGATATGGAGCATACAGCAAGTAATCTCTTTCCTTAATTTGATCTATCAAACTTTCTTCAGAATTAAAACCTAAAATAGGAAGACTCTTCTCTTTCTTATATTCTAATTCTGCAGAACCAAGATTAGGAAATTTTATATAATCTCTCTTGTTGTGATACCTTCCACCGGGTGCTATACTATCGAATTTATCAACACCCATCATTACTTTTAATTTCAGAAGGAATCTTTCAGAAATCTCCGAATCATATACTAATCGTACTGCTTTGCTATTAACTCGTTTTCTTAAACTTCTAGAAATTTTCTGTATAAAACTCCTAGAAATATCATTATCTATATCTAATTCAGCATCTCTGGTAACCTTAATGGTATTTGCCTTGAAACTATCGTAATTAAAAAAGCGGAAAATATAGTTAAGATTATACCTTATCAAATCGTCAATTAGCATTATGTATTGCTTATCTCCATCTTGAGGCAATACAATAAATCTACCGTATTTTTTTGTAGGAATTTCTATCAGTGCAAACTTAGATTTATCGTCTTCTTTTTTCAACATCTCCACCGCTAAATAGATAGCCTCATCCTTCAGATTTGGGAAATCTTCTATCTGATCTAACATTATTGTCATTAATGTCGGACTGATTTTATCTATATAGTAGTTTCTAATAAATTCTTTGTGAAAATCTTCTACACTTGTTTCGTCAACAATAAAAATGTTTTGCTCTGACAACTCTTCAACAAGGCTATCTAAGATTTTCTGAGCTTTGTTTTGTTGTTTAATTACTATCTCTGTTATCTCCTCTAAAAGCTCTGTTGCAGGCATGCCAAACTCTTTCTTACCTGATTTTCCTGCTAACGAAATTCGTCTTACATAAGCATATCTTACTCTGAAAAACTCATCTAAATTGTTAGAAAAAATCCCAATAAATCTTATTCTATTTATTAAAGGAACAGATTTGTCTTCGGCCTCTTGCATAACTCTATCGTTAAACAACAACCAACTATTTTCTCTATTTATGTAAGATTTCATTTTTTCTGCTTAAATAATTTGATGGTAATAACCACTATAATCTATTGATGAGTGATAAAGTTAAAAGAATTTTATTTCTTAGTAAGTCTATCCTTAGATATTAATTTCTGAAAATAATCTCTTTTGATTCTGAAGCTACTTCTGTTTTATCAAAATAAGGTTTTGCTTCATCTAAAAAGACACTTCTATCTCTGTATCTAGCAGAAAAATGTCCTAATAACAAATTCTCCACTTCAGCCTCTTTGGCAATTAATGCTGCTTGTTTGGCTGTAGAATGACCTGTTTTTGTAGCCAAATCGGAATTATCCTCTAAAAATGTACTTTCGTGATAAAGTAAAGTTACACCCTTTATCCATTCTGTAATTTTCGGAAAATAAGCTGTATCAGAACAATATGCATAGCTTAATGGTTTTGGAGGATCGAAAGTTAAATCTTCATTTTTAATAACGTCTCCATTATCATTTATATAGTCCTTTCCTAATTTTATATTCCTATAATCGCATACCTCAATTCCAAATTCTTTAACAGCATCTAAATTCAATTTTCTTTCCTTTAGTTTTTCTTCAAAAAGAAAACCATAAGCTTCTATTCTGTGATTTAGTGGAAATGCTTTAACTGTTAATTTTTTGTCGTCAAGAATTACAACAGGCTCATCAGTTGAAATTTCATGAAAATGAATAAAATATGATAGATATACTTTTGAAATTTTAAATTGAATGAGAATTGCTTCTTTTAAACCTTTCGGAGAATAAACATGTAATTCTTTTTTTCTATCCAATAAACTTAAAGTAGAAAGTAAACCTATCAATCCAAAAAAATGATCGCCATGTAGGTGGGAAATAAAAATGTTATCTATTTTCTTAAATCCGATTTTGTTTTTTCGTAGAGCAGATTGAGTTCCTTCGCCACAATCAATAAGAAAATAACGTTCTTCCATATTGAGAAATTGAGAACTTGGATTTGTCCACGAAGTAGGTGTAGCCGAGCCACATCCCAATATTTTTAAGGTAAAAGACAATGCTAATTATTTTACAATTAATCTTTTTGCAAGAGTTATATCTTCGTTTTTAATGCTGTATAGGTATAGCCCGTTGGGTAAATCTTTCTGACTAAAAGATATTTTATTACTTCCCATTTTTGCGGTAAAAGTCTTCTTGAATTTAAGATTACCTATTGCATCTCTTACTTCGAACTCAACCAATTGAAGTTTACTAGACCAGAAACTAACTTCAGTAATATCGTTAATAGGATTAGGATATGACTTTAACGATTTAAGACCAATTCCATTATCTCCAGTTTCAAATTCTGCAGAAGAATCTTCTTTTAATATAATATTTTTGATTCTATATGTCCTCACCAAACTTTTGCCATTATTGTAAGACAAGGTAACGCTAAGCTCGGCAGATATATTTTCTTTTGGTTTAACTTGAGCCCTACCATATAATTCTAGATAAAAACTAAAATGCTTATTGTTATCTTTATCAACTATAGATGGCGAATATGAAATACCTTTAGGAATTCCCTCAACACTTATTACCGTTATATTTTCTATATGAACTTTAGAGATTCTTCCATTTACAGAAATAATAGTATCTCTTGGAATCTTTATTTTCAGAAGGCTATTGTAATATTTTCCTTCTTTCATTTTTGGGAGACTATAAAACGGAACCGTATTAAGCCAATATGTATTTACTTGTTCATCATTTTGAGTCAATGTAGCACCAACTGATTGTCCCATCAATGAAGATATGGACAACGCATACATTAACAATATTACAAGTAAATTTCTTTTCATAATTAAAATTTAAAAACCTAGTTCTCTCTCTAGATTTTCCATAACAATAATATCCTCAGCCTCTTGCAAAGTTGGACAAATTGTAAAAGTTTCTTCTACATCATCTGGAGAAATCCCCTTTACAACAACTACAAAAGACATTCCTCCTTGTTTATGAATATCTGAAATATTATTTAATTCCTTCAAGTTATTTTCAGAAATATTTAATGCAGAAATATCTACAACTACGTTATCTGATAAATGATCTTTTAATTGCTCATTGAGCGTAGAAATAAAATCCTTTTCAGAATCAATTTCAGAAAATAGAACGTAAGTATCTTTAATTTCTTTTGTCATTTTTTATCTTTCTATTTTTGATGCTAGCAAGTATAAAACAGCCATTCTTATCGCTACTCCATTCTCTACCTGATCAAGAATTATTGATTGAGGAGAATCAGCAACTTCACTTGTAATTTCTACACCTCTATTAATTGGACCTGGATGCATTATTACTATTTCTTTGTCTAAAGAATTTAATAGATTCATATCTACTCCATACATCTGAGAATATTCTCTAATTGATGGGAAGTATTTCAAATCTTGTCTTTCGTGTTGCACTCTAAGCATGTTTGCAACATCAGCCCATTCAAGTGCTTTACGTAAATCTGTTTCAACCTTTACACCTAATGTATGGATATACTTCGGGATTAAAGTAGATGGTCCACAAACCATAACTTCAGCTCCTAACAAATTCAAAGCGTAAATATTTGACAAAGCCACACGCGAATGCAGAATATCACCAACGATTACTACTTTTTTACCTTCAACACATCCTAGTCTTTCACGAATAGAGTAAGTATCTAAAAGAGCTTGTGTAGGATGCTCATGTGCACCATCTCCTGCATTTACAATTTTAGCATCGATATGTTTTGATAAAAATACGCCTGCTCCAGGATTAGGATGACGCATTACAACCATATCTACTTTCATCGATAATATATTATTAACAGTATCAATAAGAGTTTCTCCCTTCGACACTGACGATGATGATGCAGAAAAATTGATAACATCTGCTGAAAGTCTTTTCTCAGCAAGCTCAAACGACAAACGAGTACGTGTACTATTTTCGAAAAACAGATTGGCAATTGTCAAATCTCTTAACGAAGGTACTTTTTTAATAGGTCTGTTTATTACTTCTTTGAAATTATCTGCTGTAGAAAATATAAGTTCTATATCTTCTCTTTTTAATCCTTTTATTCCTAATAGATGATCTACGCTTAATTGGCTCATTTATTTAATCCTTTTGTTGTTCGAAATAATAAACTCCATCTTCCCCATTTTCCTCCATTAATTTTACAACAACTTTTTCGTTATTATAAGAATCTACTTTTCTTCCTTTATAATCTGGTTGTATTGGCAATGAACGACTAAAACGTCTATCTACAAGAACCATCAACTCGATCTTTCTAGGTCTTCCGAAAGATTGAATTGCAGTTAGTGCTGCTCTTATACTTCTTCCTGAATAAAGAACATCGTCAATAAAAACAACTTTTTTATCCTCTACTAGAAAATCAATATGTGTTTTACTTGCTTCTAAAGGTTTGTCCCTTCTTCTAAAATCGTCTCTGAAAAAAGTAATATCCAAATACCCTAATTTCAAATCTTTTAGACCGTAATCAAGTTCTAGTATTTTTTTTATTCTATCAGCAAAAACAGCTCCCCTAGGTTGTATTCCTATCAATACAGTATCTTTAAAATCATTGTGATTTTCTACCAACTGACAAGCTAAACGCTCTAAGGTGATTCCTATTTCTTTTGCTCCTAATATTATTTTTCCGCTCATTCTTATTTTTATAAAGTACTTTTCTAGATTAAACTTTGTGAAGCTTTGTGAATTCTTTGAGGTCTTCGTGGTAAAACTAAACACAAAGCAACACTAAGTAGGCACAAAGAACCACAAAGTAATAATGCTTTTATTCTAGATGTGTAAAAGTAAGCACAATTAAATAACGAGCAAAAAAAAATCCCTTAACTATTGTTAAGGGATTTAAATTATTGTGAAATGGTTAGGAACTATGCTTTTCCGTCCATTTTCTTTTTCAATTGAGCTAAAGCGTCAAGATCTCCTAATGTAGATTTCTCAGAATCTTTACTAGTAGTTTGTTTCTTCTTGTTCTCTTTTACATTCTTAGCCTCTATCTCTTTGTAGATGTTAGTGTGAGAAAGAACGATACGCTTGAATTCTTTGTTGAACTCAATTACTTTGAATTCAGCAGTTTCTCCTTTTGTAAGAGTTGTTCCGTCTTCTTTTACAAGGTGACGAGCAGGAATAAATCCTTCAACACCTTCTTCTAACATTACAGTAGCTCCTTTATCGTTTGCATCTTTGATAGTTGCTTTAACGATTGAGTTAAGAGTGTATTTCTCTTCGTACTTATCCCAAGGATTTTCTTGTGTGTGTTTGTGAGAAAGACTTAAACGACGAGATTTAACGTCTAATTCAAGAACTTGAACATCTAATTTTTGTCCAATTTCACAGAACTCAGATGGGTGCTTGATTTTCTTAGTCCAAGAAAGATCAGAGATATAAATCAATCCGTCAATTCCTTCTTCTAATTCAACAAATACACCGAAGTTAGTGAAGTTACGAACGATACCTACATGCTTAGAACCTACAGGGTACTTAGATGTAATATCAGTCCATGGATCTTGAGTCAATTGCTTGATACCAAGAGACATTTTTCTGTCTTCTCTATCTAGAGTTAAGATTTGTGCTTCTATTTCATCACCAACTTTTACGAAATCTTGAGCAGAACGTAAGTGAGTTGACCATGACATTTCAGAAACGTGAATTAATCCTTCAACACCTGGAGCGATTTCGATAAATGCACCGTAATCAGCAAGTACAACTACTTTTCCTTTGATTCTATCACCAACTTTTAAGTCAGCAGATAAAGCATCCCAAGGATGAGCTTGTAATTGTTTTAATCCAAGTTGGATACGAGTCTTAGCCTCATCAAAGTCTAAGATTACAACGTTAAGTTTCTGATCTAATTCAACAACTTCTGATGGGTGGTTGATTCTTGACCAAGAAAGGTCAGTAATGTGAATCAATCCGTCAACACCACCTAAATCGATGAATACTCCGTATGAAGTTATATTTTTAACTGTACCTTCAAGTACTTGTCCTTTTTCAAGTTTAGAGATAATCTCTTTCTTTTGAATTTCAAGGTCAGCCTCGATAAGAGCTTTATGTGATACAACAACGTTTTTGAATTCGTGGTTAATTTTAACTACTTTGAATTCCATAGTCTTATCTACATACTGATCGTAATCGCGGATAGGCTTAACGTCGATTTGAGAACCTGGTAAGAAAGCTTCGATTCCGAATACATCAACAATCATACCTCCTTTAGTTCTACATTTAACGTAACCGTTAACGATAGTTCCTTCTTCGTGAGCTTTATTAACATTCTCCCAAGCTTTAATAGCTCTTGCCTTACGGTGAGAAAGTACCAACTGTCCTGTTTTGTCCTCACGTTGATCGATAAGTACTTCTACTTTATCTCCAACTGCTAGATTTGGATTGTAACGGAATTCATTAAGAGAAATTACTCCTTCTGATTTTGAGTTAATGTCGATGATAGCCTCACGATCGTTCATACGAACTACAGTTCCTTCTACTACGTCGCTTTCAACAACATCTCCTAGAGACTCTTCGTAAAGTTTCTCCATTTCTTCCATTATTTTTGGATCAGTATCTTCGATACCTGCCTCAAATGCAGCCCAATCAAAATTTGCGAATTGGTCTTCTTGCTCTATGTTTTTATTTTCCTCTGACATGATGTGGAAAATTTGTTTTTGTATCTCAGTAATTTTATAGGATCTAACAAATTTCTCTGAGAGTGTTTGATTAAATTATTTACTATCCTTTCTATCCTAATTAATGTTCAAAAGGCGTGCAAAAGTACAAAGTATTTTTCAGTTAAACAAACTCTATTTAAAAGATTGATTTTATAGAAGTTATGCTTAGTAAGTTTTGAGTACTTAAAGCAGCTAATTACTTATAAGTTATTCATAACTATATGGATAGCAAACTCTATTAATGATTACATCACACTATACCTAATGCAACAAAAAAAGGTTACACAATTAAGCGCAACCTTTTCTTTAATCTAATTTTAAGTTAACCCTACAGCCAATAAATAACACTTTAACTCTAGGCACTTTTAACTCAAAGTACTTTTTAACTTTAAACTCTATTTATTCATTCCCAATTTAGCTTTTAAAGCTTCTAAATCGGCAGATGCTTTTAATGTAGAATCATCTTCTAATGCTCTATCTATTTCGTCATCTAGTGATCTATTGCCATCGGCAACATCGCCATAAGCCTCAGCCAAAGCCTCTTCTTCTGCAACTTTTTCTTTCATTCTTTCTAGCATAGCTACAGTTGAACTAGAATCGATACCAGCCATTTGCTTATTGATGTTCTTTGTAGCAGTACTCACTTTAACTCTTGCCTTAAGAGTTTTTAGTTCGTTCTCGAAAGTTGAAATTTGTTTTTTAAGCTGATTGATTTTTCTTTCCATCTGAGCAACATTGTTCTCAAATTTCTCTTTATCAACACGAGCTTGCTCCATTGCTTGGATATTCTCCTCTTTCTTAGTTAAAGCCTGAGTAGCCAATCTTTCGGCTTCAGCAACATCCATTGTTCCGCTTTCTGCTTTTTTCAACAAAAGAATTGCCTTCTTTTCGTAATCTTTTGCTTTTGCCTGTGCTGTATTAAAATCGTTTCTAGCTCTTATTGCCAAAGATTTAATCTCAGCCAATGCTTTTAAAGCATTATCTAAATCTTTTTTAAGGTCTCTAATTCCTTGCTCAGTCATTTTAATTGGATCTTCCAATTTATCGACTACAGAATGTGCCTCTGCTTTTCCTACGTTAAATATTCTTTTAAATAAATTCATCTCTTTATATTTTTTATTTCTACTTCAATTTAATTGAATCATTCATCCATTAAATCATTCCCTCATTGAATCATTAAATCATTCTCTCATTCAATCATTAAACAATTCTACTTCTTAGAATACTCAATTAATTCATCAGAATACTCGTGAAGTAACAAACTCAACGAATTCAAAGTTCCTTCTAGTTCGTTAAAATCTAAATTTTCTACTTGTAGTGTATCTCTGAAAATAACCTTATCCCCTTCTTCGTCTAAAGCAAAAGCTCCGTGAATAATATCTCTATTTTTCATCAACAAACTCTTGAATACTTCTGGCGAATCGTTATCTAAAGTAAATAAGTACTGCTCTATAATTAATATTGGATCAGCAACACCTATAAATAGGTTATTAATTCCTTCGCTTTCTTTTTCTACAACGTACACCTCACTTTTAGGGTCGTTAACTACTATATTGTATCCTAAATCTAAAAGGTAATCTCCTACTTTATTGAAATTTTCATTTTTCATCTTATAAAAGTTTAGTTATGTATATCTATCAAAGATAGAAACAATTCTAATTCTTAGTTGATTTTTAGAAATCTTTTGGTACTAAACCTAACTAAAATATTAGCTCGTGAAAAAGTCAAAAATGTTACCTAAAGTACTTGTACTTCCTTTGTACAACTCTGTATAATGACATCTAGAACACGATATTGCAGTAAATTTTTTATTCTGAATATCAAATATCTTTGAAAACCTACCTCCAGTAGTCCTTATCTCATCTGTTTCGTAATGTGTATTTCCACACTTAGGACAAACATAACCTCGCTGATTATTCATAATATCTAATTTTTAAAGTTTTCTAATCTAAAAATATTAGCTTTTTTATATCTTAGCTAAATACAAGTACAAAGATAGCTATTATTTTTAGTAATGCAAATATTTTTAGTAAAATGTCTTCAATAGGAAAAAACATAAAAAAGATACGATCAGTAAAAAAGCTAAACCAAAGTCAGTTTGCTGAGTTATTTAATATCTCGAGAGCTTCAGTAGGTTCATACGAAGAAGGAAGAGCTGAACCCAAAATAGATAAGATATTAGAGATTGCTAAGTATTTTAGCATAGACTTGAATTTACTTTTACAAAAAGAACTCACAGTTAATGAAATCAGTGGTTTTAAGCTATCTGACGAAAAAATGCTAAAAGGCACTGGCAACAATTTAATTCATAAAGATAAAATCAAAAGAATCGCCTTTGTTAACAGTGATAATAAAAAAGATTTCATCAACCATTTAATAAACAAAACACCTTGGACAGGTAAAACCATAGAGCTCCCTCCTAGCGTAAATGAAACTACCGAAATTGCATTTGTACACAACGATAATGCAATGAATAAAAACAACGAAGGAATTTCTATGCAAGATGTAGTATTTGCAGAATTAATAGAAATCGATAAAATTTTTAATAATTACACCTATATTATAATCACAAAAGATTCAATATATTTACGTAAACTCAAAATCGAAGACAAATTAATTGTACTAACAGCTGTTGACGCTAATTTTCAACCAATTGTAGTTGATATTGCAGATGTTGTAGCTGTATATAAAATTAATGCTGTCATAAAGAAAACAATAAATCATTTTATTAATTAATCTTTAAACGTTTAAAAAGATGAAAAAACTTTTACTTTTATTATTCTCAATTACTACTATAGGTAGTGT
>CAZIYK010000020.1:0-13859 GCA_964543445.1 uncultured Flavobacteriales bacterium | reverse complement strand
ATTAGTACATATATAATGAAATTTGTAGAGCCAGCTAAGTTGATGTTGATATTCGCGATATTAGCAATAATGTTCATGTTTGGAACTATTTTTATTGTTGGTATTTGGGGACTTTATAGTTTAGTAGCAACATCATTGGTAATGTCGTTAATGTTCCCAACAATATATGGTATAGCACTTAAAGGAATGGGGGATGAGGCAAAACTAGGTTCTGCAGGATTGGTGATGGCAATTGTAGGTGGTGCATTGATGCCTCCAATACAAGGAATGATTTTAGATATTGGAGGACCAGGATTTGCAGACGAGCATTTCTTTGGATATGTACCCGAAGTTAATATCTCATTCGTTCTTCCATTAATCTGTTTTGTTGTAGTTGCTTGGTATAGCTATAACTCAATCCGTAGATTGTAGAAGTAAAATAATTTATTCGTTTTTTTTACTAAACTCTGTGTGTTTAACGCAGAGTTTTTTTTGTTTTACATGGTAAGTGGTTGATTATTAGCGGTAATAGTTTAGGTTTGCTAGTGTTTTGTTTTGTCCAATACATCTAAACCTCTTTTATATTTAACCTTTTGCACAATAATCAAACCTAGAAGAACAATATTTAAACTATTAAAACCTATTCTTAATCATGTTTTTATCAGCATTGATGTATGTTTGCCTACAGAAATTAAAAAACTAAGAGATGAATAAAAAAATACTTTACTTTTTAATAGCGTCATTATTTTCTATAACTACATTTTCTCAAACAGGATATGTAAAAGGGAAAGTAATTGACGAATCGGGGCTTGAAATTCCTTTTGCCTCAATCGCTATAAAATCAATTACTGATAGCAACCTTGCTATTGGAGGTGTATCAGATATTGATGGGAATTTCAAAATAGAACAAGTTCCTTTCGGTAATTATAACATTGAGGTATCTTTTATTGGTTATGAAACCAAGATTATAAAAGATGTAAAAGTTCAAAAACATCACAAGCATATAAAACTTGGTAGTATTGAGTTGGTAAGCTCTAGTCAAGTTTTAACTGATGTTGAGGTTGTGGCACATCGTAACACTGTTGTAAATAAAATTGATAGAAAAACATATAATACCGACGATTTTGAAACAGCAAAAGGAGGATCGGCAGTAGATATTTTAGGAAAATTACCTTCGGTGTCAGTTACGCCTGATGGCGAAGTATCGGTACGTGGAGCTACTGATTTTATGGTTTACGTAAACGGGAAACCTACACAAATGGATCCGTCAATGTTGCTTGCATCAATGTCTGGTAATCAGATAGAAAATATCGAAATTATAACTATTCCTACATCTAAATACGATGCACAGGGAAAAGGAGGGATAATAAATATTACAACAAAAAAGACAGGAGAAAGAGGATGGTCGTTATCTGCTAACGGATTAGTAGGAGGAGCGCCATGGGGTAATCGCACAGATAAGTACAGCGATTATAAAATGAATGACAATAGATATGCAGGAGGTTTGAATTTTAATTATACTGACGATGATATTTCTATTTATGGAGCATTAAATTATAGGAAGAAAAATGTAAATGGCGAAAGAGATGGTGACGCAAGATTGTTGCAAGATCCTGCTACAAATCCTCCAGGCGATTACTATCACATGGTAGCATCGGGTCTTAGACCAGAATGGGACGAGACTTATTCGGGAATGTTAGGATTAACGTATAATCTTAGTGATGCTTCTAGCTTATCAGCATCTTACTCGTATAGCAATCGTAATAAAGGTAGGTCAGCATTTTATGTTTACAACAATTTTTATGCGGATAAAGACAAAAGTAATAAGGTAGATGAAGAATGGATCTACAACCCTAATACCGACAACCGTTACGGTATCTTCCATTCTGGAAATATAGATTTTGCAACTAAATTTGATAACGACGACAAATTAAATATTGCGTTTATCTACGAACACTCAAATTTGAGTAGCGATTTGAGTAACGAAGTTTATGATTTTGACAAACCAAATGATGTTGTAGGTAATCAAAGAAAACATTTCAAACAAAATGAAGATTCTCCGTTAAATGGATTTAGAATTTCTATTGATTACGAAAAAGAACTTGATAATGGCGATAAATTAGGTTTTGGTATTCAACCACAGTATTTAATTCATAATGGTACTTTCAATTACGATACGCTTAACGTTGCAAGCAGTGTTTGGGGAGATTACAAAACTTTCGAGAATACTACTTCTTTGAAACGTGGTATTTACGCAGGTTATGTTGACTATTCGGGTACTTGGGGTAAATTGAATTATGTAGCAGGTTTGCGATTAGAATATACCGATCAGAACATGCATATAGATAATTTAGATTATTACAAGGAAATTCCTTTTCTAACAGAACCTAAACACGATAATTACTATCAGAAACTAGATTGGTTTCCTACGTTGCATTTAGATTATAAATTCACAGATAAAGATCAACTTATTTTTGCTGCTTCGCGAAGAGTAAACAGACCGCCAACAAAAAACATGTCGCCTTTTCTTTACCGAAGACACTACGAGGTTTACGTAATTGGAGATCCATCGCTAAAACCAGAGTTTAATACCAACTTTGAATTGACTTACAATAAGAAAATAGCTTCTCAATCTATTGGTCTTACAGGATTTTACAGAAATACCACTAATGCCATTTTCAGAGTAAATACAGTTTACGATAAGGAGAATGTACTTATAAGAAGTTATACAAACTCAGGAAATAGTACCGCAGTAGGAGGAGAGCTTAACGCAAATTTAGAGTTAACAACTTGGGCAAAGTTATTTGTAGGAGGTTCGCTATATCACTATAATATTAAAGGAGAAGTTTTTGGATATCAGGAAGATAATAGCAGTCTTAACTGGAGTTTAAAAGGTAATTTAAATATTAATATTACTAGCGAATTAAAGTTTACAACTGATATTGATATAAAATCGGCAACAGTTACTGCACAGGGTAGCAATGACATGTTTTATCTAGCAAATGCTGCTTTAAGCTATGCTCCAAAGAAATTAAAATCGTGGAATTTCTCGTTGAGAGGTTTAGATTTACTAAGTTCTAATATTGAAGGATTAAATACTAGAGCAAAAGATAGCAATGGCGATGAGATTTTCTATCAGGAAACAACTTATACTCGATATGGTCCAATAGTTGAATTTAGTGCGGTATATACTCTTAATTTCTCAAGTAAAAAGAAGAAACCAGAAAATACATTTGGAGAAGAACAATTCTAAAACTCAGCTACAATTAAAATTAATATATTTGAACAAATTCCCTCAGATACATAATTTGAGGGAATTTATTGATAAATAAAACATTTTGAAATCCACAACACTACATATACTTATATTTTTTCTGTTGCCATTTTATGCATTTTCTCAATCTGCAAAAATAACAGGTAAAATAGTAGAAGATTCCAACTCAGAGGAAATGTCGTGGGTTAATGTATTGTTGATTGATGACTCCACAGGGAATGCTCTGAAAGGAAAAACTAGCGACGAAAATGGAACTTTTACCTTTTATGGATTAAAACCAAACAAATACAGGATTGAAGTTTCGTTTATTGGATTTCAGAAAAAAGAGATATCAGTAGAAATTAAATCAGATTCTACATTAGTTGATGTTGGCGAAATACGATTATTACAAAGCGCAACAGCTTTGAAAGATGTTGTAATTGTTGCAGAAAGACCAACTCTTACACAAGAAGGCGGAAAAACAATTCTCAATGTTTCAGAATCACTAGGGCAAAGTTCTAGCATGGTAGAATTGCTAGAAAATATTCCGTCAATTCAAGCATCAGAAGAAGAAGGGATAAATATAAGAGGGCAGAAACCTATTCTGCTTATAGATGGAGTAGAATCTACTGCTGATGAATTCAATAGTTTGTCGCCAAGTATTATTTCTTCTATCGAAGTACAAACAAACGCATCGGCTAAATATTCGGGTTCAAAAGTTATTAATGTTGTTCTGAATTCTAAATCGTATCAGAAACAAATGTACAGAGGACAGATGTTTTATGGAACTGATAACTATTTCAAGGGACAGCTTAATGGGGTTTATAGAAAAAATAAATGGAACTTTTCGGGAGGAGGATATTATCAGAATAAAAACTATTATAAAACACAATCTCTACAAAGAGATTTCGATAATAAGAATCAGATACTTCATCAAGAAAAGGAAGATAGTATTAATGCTCAACGAATTAGGCTTTTTGCCAATATCTCTTACAAACTAAACAATAATAATAGATTCAGTCTAAGGACAAGTTTTATTAATTCTAACGACGATCCCAAAAGCTATCTCGACAATAAGTATGAGCAAGCAGGAAAAAGAGAGAACAAAAGGTTGAATATAAATGATAATTCAAGGAAAAGCTACAATGCTCTTGTTCTTTGGCAACACAGACTCAATGATGGTTCGGAGTTGGAGTTGAGTGCAAAAATACAAAATCAGCCATCGTATCGAATAAACAATGCATCAACAAGTTATCCTAACACAACTAACCCCACAAGGTTAGATAAATATATTTTTGATGAAAGTAAGTTGTATTCCTACTTAAAGATGGATTACACTAAATCTGTAAATTCAAATTTAACTATAGAAACTGGAGTAGAAGCAAGGATTACTAACAACAGTATGAATTCAATAGTATCAAGATACGATGATGCTAATGATGAATGGATTACAAACAAAAATAAGAGTTATAACTACGTTTACGAAGATCAAAAATATACAGCATATCTATCCGCGTTATACAATATTTATAATTGGGAATTCAATGTAGGATTAAGAGCCGAATACATTCATTGGGATTCAATGATTCCGGATTTAGATTCTACATTTTCGAAGAATATTTTTGTGCCTTCGCCAATTGTGGGAATAACCTATAATCTAGGTAAGAGACAAAGTTTAGGATTTAGTATGTCGCGAAGAGTAGAGATGCCAAAATACACTAACTTAAATCCACATACAGATGTTTCTAATCCTGACGTAATCCGTTCAGGTAATCCTGATTTGAATCCACCTGTTACTTGGAGTTTCGAGGTTAATCACAGTTATAATTCACGTGGTTTTTCTAATAATATTTCACTGTTTTACAGAAGTGAGCAAGATAAAATCTCTAGAGTTTTTACTCCAACAGCAATAGATAATATTTTCTTAAGCCGACCAGAGAATATTTCGGAAGCGATATCATACGGAGTTGATATTTCGCAGAAAATAAAAATTTTAAAGAATTGGAATGCATCAACATATTTCGCAATATATCAGTACGAAATAAATGGAGAAAATCTAGATCCGAGAGCTGATAGTGAAGGCTTAATGGGATCATTCAAAATAAACACATCTATAAAACTTCCATACAATTTACGTGTAGGAGGTACCTACAATTATACTGGTCAGAAGATAGTTGTAAACGGAAATATTTCGCCAACATCTTATTTTAATATCAGTCTGTTTAAATCTATGTTCGATAAAGCCTTACAGATATCTTTAAGATTAAATGATGTACTAAATACGAGAAACACGCATCACATTATGTATGCCAATGGATCGTATAGTGAGTTTGATAGAGCATTCAATTCTAGAGTTTTCTTAATAGGAGCTTCATATAAGTTTGACAAATAATGAACTGTTTTTAAACTATAATGAACTCTTTTCAAACCTAATAAAACGTTTTTCTGTAGCTATCCAATCTGAATATCTGTATTTTTGATTTATTAAATATCCATAAAATATAGAATCGATGATTAAGAATATTTTACTTCTCGCATTAACTTTACAATTCGCTGTACAGGTAAACGCACAACAAAAAACACACAAGAAAAGACCTAATATCATCTTGCTTACAATGGATGATTTAAAACCTATGCTTGGTGCATACGGTGACGAATATATTAAAACTCCAAACATTGATAAACTTGCTTCAGAATCGTTAGTTTTCGATAATTGTTACGTTCAGCAAGCAGTTTGTGCAGTTTCTAGAACTAGTGTTTACAGTGGTCAGCGTCCTGATAGAACTAAGGTTTGGGATTTAAAAACCGATGCACGTACGGTAAATCCTAGTGTAATTACTGTTTTCCAATTCTTCAAAAATCACGGATATGAAACTGTTGGTTTAGGAAAATTACTTCACGGGTTTAATGATGAAGACCCAATTTCGTGGACAATTCCTTATGTTCATAAAGAAGATATGAAATACGCTGACGGATATGATTATCCTGCAAATGGACGTTATCAAAGTGAAAAAGTTCAGAAAGAATATAAAGCTGCCAAAAATTTAAAGATGAGTTGGAAAAAGACCAACAAGTATTTAAAGTCTAGAGGAGCTTTACCTCCAACTGAGTGTTTAGATGTTCCTGATAATGCTTATGTAGATGGAGCAACTGCTGATGGCGGAATAAAACTTTTAGAAAGATTAACTAAGTCTGATAAACCATTTTTCTTAGCATTAGGTTTTAGTAAGCCTCACTTACCTTTTGTTGCTCCTAAAAAATATTGGGATATGTACAAAAGAGAGGATATAAAAGTGGCTCCTTACCAGGAGCATTCCGTAGATTCTCCAAGTTATGCTTATCATAGTTGGGGAGAGCTTAGAGCATACTCGGGTATTCCACAAAAAGGACCAGTTCCTTACGAGCAACAAAAAGAATTAATACACGGTTACCATGCTTCAGTAAGTTATGTTGACGCACAAGTTGGTAGAGTTTTAGATAAAATAAAAGAATTAGGATTAGAAGAGAACACAATAATAGTACTTTGGGGAGATCACGGATGGCATTTAGGCGATCACGGTCTTTGGTCTAAGCATTCTAATTTCGAACAAGCAACAAAAATACCTTTTATGATTTATGCGCCAGATGCAGTAAAAGGAGTTAGAGTTCCAACAATGGTTGAAGCAGTAGATATTTATCCAACTTTAGTAGATTATGCTGGTTTCGATGTTCCTAAAAAACTAGAAGGAAAAAGTTTGGTTCCTGTATTGAAAGATCCTAAAGTTGAGATTAAAGATTATGCATTGAGTCAATTCCCACGTGGATTAAATGTAATGGGATATTCAATACGTACCGATAGATATAGACTTACAATTTGGTTAAAAGGTAAATTCCACGAAAAACCAAGTTTTGACAATCCTGAATTTGTTGGAGAGGAGTTATATGACTATGCTATAGATCCATTAGAAAAAACTTCTTTTGCTCACGATAAATCTTATGCGAAAATAGAGAAGCAATTAAAAGATAAACTTTTATCTTTATTGAGAGAACAAAAGAAACAATTTGGATACTAACCTAATCTAAAGTCTACTAACATTATGAGATTACTTTCTAAGGCATTAATAGCTTTACTAGTTATTATGGTTTCATCTTGCAAAGAAAGCAAGGTGGAGCCTACAAAAGCCAAACCAATGAATATTCTTTTCCTATCAATGGATGATTTAAAACCAATGTTAGGAGCTTATGGCGATGATTTTATTATCTCGCCAAATATTGATAAACTAGCTAGCGAGGGTGTTACTTTCGACAATGCCTATGCTCAACAAGCAGTTTGTGCAGTTTCTAGAGTTAGTGTTTTCTGTGGACAAAGACCAGATAGAACAAAGGTTTGGGATTTAAAAACTCAGATGAGAAAAGTGAAACCCAATGCACTTACTTTGCCTCAATATTTCAAACAAAACGGATATGTAACAGTTGGAAGAGGAAAATTATTGCATGGTGCAAAAGATAGTGATCAAAGATCGTGGACAATACCATATATCTATCCTAGCCAAATGAAATATGCCGAAGGTTTTTCTATACCAGCACAAGATAGATATCAGAATCCTGAAATTCAGAAACTTTTTAAAGAAGCTACTGCTAAGCATCTTAAATGGGGAGAAATTAACAAATATTTCAGATCAAAAAATCTAGCACCTTCTACAGAGTGTTTAGATGTTCCTGATAACGCATACGTTGATGGAGCTACTGCCGATGCAGGTATTGAATTTTTAGATTCTCTTAGCAAATCAGATAAACCATTTTTCTTAGCGTTAGGTTTCAAGAAACCTCATTTACCTTTTGTTGCTCCCAAAAAATATTGGGATATGTACAACAGGGATGAAATTAAAGTTGCACCTTATCAGGAACATGCAAAGAATTCGCCAGAACTAGCTTACAAACTTTGGGGAGAAATTCATGGATATTCTGATATTCCTGACGAAGGACCTATTCCTATAGAGAAACAGAAAGAGTTAATTCACGGTTATCACGCATGTGTATCGTATGTAGATGCTCAGGTTGGTAGAGTTTTAGATCATCTTAAAGAATTAGGATTAGACAAAAATACTCTTGTAGTTCTTTGGGGAGATCATGGTTGGCATTTGGGAGACCATGGTTTGTGGACAAAACATTCTAATTTCGAACAAGCAACTAGGGTGCCATTAATTATTTCTGCTCCAGGATTAAAAAAAGGAGTACATGCAAAAACAATGGCAGAGTTGATTGATGTTTTCCCTACGCTTGTAGATTATGCAGGTTTGAAAATGCCACAAAATCTAGAAGGAAAAAGTTTAATGCCTGCACTTAAAGACAATAATGTTATTGTTAAAGATGTTGCCATCAGCCAGTTTCAACGTGGCGATAACGATGATATTATGGGATACACAATGCGAACAGATAGATATAGAATTACTCTGTGGCTAAAAGGAGAGTATAGAAAACATGCTGTTTACGAAAATCCTGAAATTGTAGCAATGGAACTTTATGATTATAAAAATGATCCATTAGAGAAAGTATCGCTTGCAAACGATGCAGATTATAAAGAGCTCACAGATAGGTTGAAGTCTAAGCTTCTAAGTCTATTAAAGGAGCAAAAGAAAACTTTCGGATATTAATAAAATCTTAAACTGAAACGATTATGAAAAATAGATTGACGTATCTTTTTTTGATATTACTTTCAATAGTAGTATCGTCGTGTACATCAAACGAGAATAAAGATAAATCTAAGGATGACGTAAAGTCAAAACCAAAAAATGTGCTGTTCATTGCTATTGATGATTTAAAGCCAGAAATGGGATGTTACGGAGATGATTTTATTAAGACACCAAACATAGATAAATTGGCATCGCAAGGATTTGTAATGTTAAACAATCAGTGTCAGCAGGCGGTTTGTGGACCTACTAGAGCAAGTTTGCTTACTGGAAAAAGACCTGATTACACTAAAGTTTACGATCTTAAAACACAAATAAGAGATAAGAATCCTGATATTGTTACAATACCTCAGTATTTCAAATCAAAAGGTTATTTAACTGCGGGAGTAGGTAAGATTTTCGATTTGAGAACCGTAGATTCATTGAATGATAAAGTTTCGTGGACTTACGAATATGAGCCTGTGAAAGGAAGTAGTGTTAGAGGAGGAGGTTATGTTTTCGAAACAAAAAGAGTAACTACCGAAGCTCCAGTAATTGCTGATAGTTTAATGATGGATGGCGATGTAGTACGTAAGGGTAAAGCTTATTTAAATAAATTTGCAAAACAAGATAAGCCATTCTTCTTGGCGGTTGGTTTTTACAAACCTCACCTACCTTTTGTAGCACCTAAGCGTTATTGGGATCTTTATCCTGATGAAGATATTAAGTTGGCTGCATTCAGAGAGCACTCTAAAAATGCACCAAGTTATGCATTCCAACCAGGTTGGGAAGTGAAAAGTCAATACATAGATACACCAAATGATTTTTCGGTAGATATTCCTGAAAGTAAACAAAAGGAATTAATACATGGATATTATGCATGTGTATCGTTCATCGATCAGCAAATTGGAAATGTAATAGCTGAGTTAGACAGATTAGGATTAAGAGATAATACGGTTATTGTTCTTTGGGGCGATCACGGTTGGCATTTGGGAGACCACAATATGTGGTGTAAACATACTAATTTTGAACAAGCAACACGTTCGCCATTAATCTTCTCTGCTGGAAAAGATATGATTGGTTCTACAAAGTCGCCAACTGAGTTTGTAGATATATTCCCAACTCTTTGTGAACTTACTGATCTAGAAACTCCTAAAAATATTGATGGAGTTAGTTTAAAGTCGTTGATGCAAGGAAAGGTAACCAAGGTTAAAGATATAGCTGTAAGTCAATTTCCTAGAGGAGATAAAATGGGTTATACTTTTAGAAATGAGAGATACAGATATACCGTGTGGATGAAAGACAATTGGAGATCTACTGATAAGTTTGACGATAGTTTTATAGATGCTGAGGAGCTATACGATTACGAAGTAGATCCTTTAGAGAAGGTAAGTGTAGCACACGAAGCAGAGTACAAATCAGTAAGAGATGAGATGTATAATAAAGCCATTAAATTTTTTAAAAATCAAGAAAAAAAGTAATCTATCATGAGAAGAATTGCAAATATTCTATTAATGTCGCTTGTAGTATTAGCAAGTGTTAGTTGCGGTGAAAATCCGAAAAAGGGAGAAAAAAGAGGTAAAGAAACTAAAAAGGCAGAAGTTACTAAAGCCGAAAAAGCTGAAAAACCAAACATCCTATTTATTTTTACCGATGATTTGGGATATCATGATTTAAGTAGCACAGGATCTAAAATATATCAAACACCAAATATTGATAATCTTGCTAAAGAATCAGTAACGTTTGATAACGCTTATGCAAATTATCCACGTTGTGTGCCTTCTAGATTTGCAACATGGACAGCAAACTATCCTATTAAGGATGGCGATGTTCCTGATGATGGTTTCGTAATGACAGATGTGCCTGATTCTACAAATATTATCAAGAAAATTACTCAATCAGGATATCAAACTGCATTCTTCGGAAAATGGCATCTTGGAGGTAAGGATTCTGGAACAGATCCAGTTAGTTTTGGATTTAGTTACTCACTAGGAGCGGGACATGCTGGTTCTCCAATTTCGTACATCTATCCTTTCAATACACCTAAAGGAAAAAATAAGCACGTGAAAAAAGCTCCAATCGTAGATTTAGAAGGAATAGCTAAAGAAGGAGATTACCTAACAGATGTAATGACTGATCAGGTTATTAAGTACATAAACAACAGAGATAAGAAAAAACCTTTTATGGCTGTTTTAGCTTACTATGCTGTACACCAACCAATTGAAGGAAAGCCAGAATTGACAAAAGAAAATCAGAAAGAAATTGATGCTTTCGATTTTGGAGATCAGCCAGAATATATAAAAGAAGGTACTGGACGTACAAAAATGCGTCAAGATTTTGCAGCTTATGCAGCTTTGGTAGAAAATACTGATATGAATGTTGGTAGATTAATTGATAACCTTAAAGAACAAGGAATTTACGATAACACCATCATTATTTTCTCATCAGACCATGGTGGATTGTCTAACGATGGAACTCATAAACGTAAGTTGGCTACAACAAACTACCCACTTAGAGCAGGTAAAGGTTGGTTGTACGATGGAGGTATCAAAGTGCCATTATTTGTAAGATGGAAAGATCACTTAAAGCCTCATGAAGATAAAAAATCTATCGTGATGCTAATGGATGTACTTCCTACTTTGTTAGATATTACAAATGGAGAAAAAGTTGCTGTTGACGGAAAAAGTATATTACCTGTATTGCAAGGTAAAGAAACATGGGATGGAAGAACAGTGTATTGGCATTCATCTAAAGCAAGACCTCGTAATACTGGTGATTCAAAATCATCTGCTATTAGAGAAGGAAAGTATAAGTTGATAAATTGGTATGAAGAGGGTAGAACAGAATTATACAATATTGATGAAGATTTAGGAGAGCACAACGATCTGTCTAAAAAGATGCCAGAACGTACAAAAGAGATGCTTGACAAGTTAAATAAATGGAAATCTGAGTTTTAATGTTGAAAAGAGTAATTCTATTTCTATACCTTTCTCTACCGATAATTGGTTTTTCTCAGAATAAAACTGAGGTTTGGACCGATTATAATTGGAACTATATACTCAATCCTAAAGTGAGTATATTCGGAGATGTAGGATATAGATTTACAGACCAATATATTGTGTTGATTAGACCATCTGTGAAATATACTTTTGCAGATAACTTTATGATAATGGGGGGGATAGGTAATTTTTATACCCCCTCTACTGAAACACAAAAATATACTTATGAATTAAGGCCTTGGCAGGGTGTTAGAGTAATTTGGCCTCAGAATTCAACTTTTTTCTCTTTAAAACATTTTGTAAGATTTGAAGAGCAGTTTCTTACAAGTAATATGGGAGATGGATTTGATGGACATCTAAGATTTCGTTATCAGATTGGTACAGAATTAGATGTATGGGATAATGCTGATGGGACATTTGGTATATCTATTCCATTAGAGTACGAAATATTTCATTCCTTTGTTCAAACAGATTATTTTTTGGAAAGAGATAGAATAATCGCTGGTTTGATAATTGAATTTCATAAAGGGTATAAAATTGAATTAAACTATACAATGCAAAGAGCAGGTAAAGGCTTTGCAGATCTCACTCCCGACATAGGTATTTACAGAATAAGATTGAAACATACTATTTTTTAAAGATTAAGAACTTTAACAACATCGTTATGAAAACCAAACACCTTCAACATTTGTATTTGAGAGCTGGATTTGGAATTAGTTATGATGAATTTTCTAGACTAGCAATAAAACCTAAAGAAGATGTTGTTGAGGAATTGTTTTCTAAATCAAAAAAATACACACCTCTTAAGATTGATCTTAGTGAGTTAAATTCACTGAAAGATAATCTCAATAAAAAAGATAGAACTGCAAGAGCTACTTTTAAGAAGCAAAGTAGAAAGAAAGTTAATGAACTTAACTACGAATGGATATCACGGCTAAATAATAGTGAAGCTGTATTAAGAGAAAAGATGACCTTATTTTGGTCTAATGTTTTTGTGTGTAGCGACAAGAATATTTGGCATATCCAACGCTACAACAATATGTTGAGAAAAAATGCACTTGGCGATTTTAGAAGATTTGTGAAAGAAATGGCCAAAGAACCTTCTATGAATAAGTATCTCAACAATAAGCAAAATATTAAACAGAGTCCCAACGAGAATTTTGCTAGAGAGTTAATGGAACTTTTTACGTTAGGGATTGGAAACTACACAGAGCAAGACATCAAAGAGTCTGCACGAGCATTTACAGGCTGGTCTTTCAATAAAAATGGTGATTTCTTTCTGAAAAAGAAGAAACACGATTTTGGAGAGAAAACTTTCATGGGAAAAACAGGTAATTGGGATGGAGATGATATAATAGATATTATTCTCGATCAGAAACAATGCTCAAGATTTATCTGTGATAAGGTGTACCGATATTTTGTTAATCCACAAGTAAACGAAGAACGTTTAGAAGAACTAACAGAATTGTTTTACAAAGATTATGATATCGAAAAATTGATGAAATACATCTTTGATTCTGATTGGTTTTACAACGAAGAGAATATCGGAGTAAAGATAAAATCACCCATAGAGCTACTCGTAGGTATTAAAAATGTGGTACCTGTAGAATTTCGTAAACAAAATCAGCAGATTTATTTACAAAAGATGATGGGGCAAATATTATTGTTTCCCCCTAATGTTGCCGGATGGAAAGGAGACCGAAATTGGATAGACTCCAACACTTTAATGTTTAGGTTGAAATTAGCTTCATTATTATTAAATAAAGGGATAATAAATCTTGATGAAAAGGGAGAGTTAGAAGATACTTACGAAAAGTATTATAGCAAAAAAGAAAGAAGAGGTAGATTCTTGAAAGTTGATATTAAGTGGGATGAATTTGATGCACAATATGAAAAAGTTTCAGTTGCAGAAATTAAAGATTTGCTAATATCAAGTGAAATAGATAAGGATACAGAAGCTCTATTATTTAATTTGAAATT
>CAZIYK010000019.1:0-14019 GCA_964543445.1 uncultured Flavobacteriales bacterium | reverse complement strand
TTACAAAATCGATGATGAAAAAATCTTTCAAAAAAGGTTTAATCGAAGTAAATGGCAAAAAAGCAAGTGGTAGCGAATGGATTAAAGTCGGACAAGAAATTTCTCTTTTACAAAACGAAGAAAATGCTCCCGAACCTTTCGAAATGAAACTAGAAGTAGTTTTCGAAGACGAACACTTAGCCGTAATTGTAAAACCTGCAGGAATTGTTGTTAGTGGAAATATGTACCGTACTATAGTGAATGCTGTTCAATACAATATTTCAAAATCTAACTTAGCTGATGCCCTACCATGGCCAAGACCAATACACCGACTCGACATGCAAACAAGCGGTTTATTGATAATTGCAAAATCACAACTTGCGTCTGTTGAACTTGGCAAACAATTAGAAAATAAAACCCTAAAAAAACGTTACCGAGCAATTCTTGTTGGAGAAGTTCCTGATAAATTGACTTTTAAATCTACCATAGAAAATCACGTTGCACATTCTGAATTAGTTAAGGTAAAAACCATCAATTCTGTAAAAAGTAAACACCTGTCTCTTGTTGATTTATATCCACATACGGGTAGAACACATCAATTGCGAATCCATACTTCAGAGAACGGAACCCCCATACTTGGCGATAAACTTTATGGCGATTTAGAAAACACAAAACTCCACAAAGGTCTATTCTTATCAGCTGTAGAAATAACTTTTACCCATCCTGAAACAAAGGAAATTATCAACCTAAAAATTGATCAACCTGCAAAATTTGATTCTCTATTACAGAGAGAAGAACGTATGTGGAATAAGAAACAATTGGGATGATTATTGTTTTATAAACAAAGAGTTAAAACACACTTTACACTAAGCAAAAAAAACATACATAAAACTAAATATTAATCAAATAGTTTTTACTTTTGACAGCTATTAAAAATTAGACAATAAACTGATGTAGATTCTCTTGAATATGCATTATTTCATATAAAATTATTTACAGATGAAGATTTCATATAACTGGTTGAAACAATACCTAAACGTAAATTGGGAAGTAGAAAAAGTATCGGAATTACTTACCGATTTAGGATTAGAAGTAGAAGGTGTTGAAGAAATTGAGTCAATAAAAGGAGGCTTAAAAGGTATAGTTGTAGGTGAGGTTCTTACTTGCGAAAAACATCCAAATGCAGACAAATTAAGCATCACAACTGTTGACTTAGGAGATGGAGAACCAGTTCAGATTGTATGTGGAGCACCAAACGTAGCAGCCGGACAAAAAGTACCTGTGGCTACTGTAGGGACTACTCTTTACGATGGTGATGAAAGTTTCAAAATAAAGAAAGGTAAAATTCGTGGTGAAGTTTCGCTAGGAATGATTTGTGCCGAAGACGAGCTTGGACTTGGAACAGACCACGATGGAATTATGGTTTTAGATTCTGATATCAAAGCAGGAACTAAAGCTTCAGAAGTTTTTAATATTGAAAGCGATTACACTATAGAAATTGGTCTTACTCCAAACCGTTCTGATGCAATGAGTCACTACGGTGTTGCTCGCGATCTTTGGGCAGGATTAAGACGTTACGGTGCTAACTTCGATTTAACTTCGCCATCGGTAGAAGAATTTAAAATTCACAACAACGATCTTCCTATTGAAGTAGTTGTAGAAAATACAGAGAGAGCTCCTCGTTATGCAGGTGTTACTCTTACAAACATTACGGTGAAAGATTCGCCAGAGTGGATGCAAAACCACTTAAAAGCAATCGGTCTTACACCAATAAACAACGTTGTAGATGTTACTAACTATGTTCTTCACGAACTAGGTCAGCCATTACACGCTTTCGATGCTGCTAAAATTGCAGGTAATAAAGTAGTTGTAAAAACTGTTGAAAAAGGAACAAAATTCACTACTCTTGATGAGGTAGAAAGAGAATTGCACGAAGAAGATTTAATGATTTGCGATGCAGAAAAACCAATGTGTATTGCAGGTGTTTTTGGAGGAAATCATTCAGGAGTTTCAAACGAAACAACTTCAATTTTCTTAGAGAGTGCTTACTTCAACCCAGTTTCTGTTCGTAAATCATCTAAACGTCATGCTTTAAGTACTGATGCTAGTTTCCGTTTCGAGAGAGGAATTGATCCTAATACAACAATTTATGCTCTTAAGAGAGCTTGTCTTCTTTTAGAAGAAGTTGCTGGAGCAAAAGTTTCTTCAGAGATTTTCGATAATTACCCTAGTCCGATAGAAGATTTCAAAGTATCAATCACTTACAAACGTGTAAATACTTTGATAGGTATTGAGATAGAAAAAGAAATGATAAAATCTATCCTTACTGATTTAGAAATGACTATTGAAAACGAAACTGAAGAAGGTTTAGATTTAATTGTACCTGCTTACCGAAACGATGTTACTCGCGAAGCTGACATTGTAGAAGATATTCTTAGAGTTTACGGATACAACAATGTTGATTTCGGTACAAAACTTAATTCTTCAATATCGTTTAGCGAAGGATTTAATGTAGAGCGTGCTACTGAAATAATTGCAAACCAGTTATCTTCAATTGGGTTCAACGAGATGATGGCAAACTCATTGACTACTGCAAAATATGCTGATAGTGTTGAGTCGTTAAACAACGATCATAACGTGGTTATCCTTAACCCACTTAGTTCTGATTTAGGTGTGTTACGTCAATCATTATTATTCGGAGGTTTAGAATCTATTTCGCATAACATCAACAGAAAAAGAAACAGTCTTAAACTATACGAATTTGGTAAATCTTACCACAAATTCGAATCTGGTTACAACGAGAAAAAACATTTAGCATTATTCACAACGGGTAATCAGAATGAAGAATCGTGGAACGGAACTTCTGTACCTACCGATTTCTTCTACATCAAAGCTGTTGCGATGAATGTCCTTGAAAAATTCGGAATTACAGATCTTAAGCAAAAGCCTTCAAACTCTGATATTTTCCAAGAAGGAATTACATTGTTGAAAGGAAAAATAAAACTTGCTGAATTAGGAGTTGTAAGAAAATCGCTTCTAAAAGGAAACGACATCAAACAAAATGTTTTTTATGCTGATTTAGATTGGGAAAACATTATTTCTTTAGGAGCTAAAACAGATATCAAATTCCAAGGGTTACCAAAATTCCCTGAGGTAAGAAGAGATTTAGCCTTACTACTAGATTCTGATGTGAAGTTTGCTGATATATACAACGCAGCAAAACAAAGCGAAAGAAAATTATTGAAATCTGTTAATCTATTCGATGTTTACGAAGGAGATAAGTTACCAGAAGGAAAGAAATCTTACGCTGTGAGTTTCATACTTCAGGACAACGACAAAACTCTTGTTGACAAAGTTGTAGACAAGATTATGGCTAAACTTCTTAAGACTTTCGAAAAACAATTTGGTGCTGAATTGAGAAGCTAAATATGTTTTTATTCTGAATAAAACATTCAGAATAGAACAATAAATACGAAGTCGAATAATCCACTTGTGATAAAGAATACTTTTTTATTATAACGAGATTTTTCGACTTCGTTCTTTCTACTTTCAATTGTTTTGCCTGTTTATAGTAACACAAAAAAAAACTAACTACTTATCAACAAAAAAGAAGGATTTATTAACCAATGTGTATAAATAAAAAACCACATTGGCGAATATAAATTCAACTCAATTCATATTTTTGGCCCATGGAAAACACTCAAGCTCAAAAAAGAAATATTAAAGTAACCGACACTAATGTTGTAAGCCTTGCAAAAGGAAAATTACAACCTCAGGCTATTGAATTAGAAGAAGCTGTGTTGGGTGCAATGATGCTAGACAAAAAGGGTCTAGATGAAGTTATAGATATTTTAAAACCAGACATTTTTTATAAGCAGGCACACAGAATTATTTTTGAAGCCATTTATGAATTATTTAGCAATACTCAACCTATTGACATCTTAACTGTTTCAAATCAGTTGCGAACAATGGGACAACTTGAAGAAGCTGGTGGAGACTACTATTTGGTTCAGCTTTCGCAAAAAGTTTCTTCTTCTGCTCACATTGTTTACCATGCTCGTATCATTATTCAGAAACATATTCAACGTGAATTGATTAGAGTTTCTGGCGAAATTATCCACGATGCTTTTGATGAAACTATCGATGTACTTGATTTGATTGATGGAGCCGAAAGTAAGTTGTTTGATATTACAAACGGAAACTTCAATAAAGGAGCTGAAACTGCCGAGAGTTTGGTAAAACAAGCTTTAAACAAGATTGAAGAAATGGGCAAACAAGAAGGTCTTTCAGGAGTACCTTCAGGGTTTAGAGATGTAGATAAAGTTACTAATGGTTGGCACCCTGCCGATTTGGTAATTATTGCCGCTCGTCCGGGTATGGGTAAAACAGCATTTGTACTTTCCATGACAAAAAACATGGCTATTAAGCACAATTTACCTGTTGCTATTTTCTCGCTAGAGATGTCGAATGTTCAGTTGATTACACGTTTGATTTCTAGTGAAACTGGAATTTCTTCAGAAAAACTAAAAAAAGGAAACTTAGCAGATCACGAATGGCACCAACTAAATACCAAAGTTAAAGCCCTAGAAACTGCAAAGATTTTTATTGATGATACTCCATCTCTTTCAATTTTTGATTTAAGAGCAAAAGCACGTCGATTAAAATCGCAACACGATATACAGATTATTGTAATTGACTACCTACAATTGATGACAGCAGGTGGAAAAGGTGGAAATAGAGAGCAAGAAATCTCTATGATTTCTCGAAACTTAAAAGCCATAGCCAAGGAATTAGACATTCCGGTGGTTGCACTTTCTCAGTTATCTCGTGCTGTTGAATCTCGTGGTGGAGATAAACGCCCTATGCTTTCCGACCTTCGTGAATCTGGAGCAATTGAGCAGGATGCGGATATCGTATCTTTCATCTACAGACCAGAATATTACGGAGTTGAAGAATGGGAAGATGGTACACCTACTGCAGGTCAAGGAGAACTGATTATTGCCAAACACCGTAATGGTTCGTTGGAAGATGTTAGACTTAAATTTATTGGACCACTTATTACCTTTACAGATTTGGATGAGGACTTTGTTGGAGGCGAATTTGAATCTAGCATGAATGTTTCTCCTGTTGATCCCAACGATGCTTTTGAAGTAGGCGGTGAAGATTTTTTAGATGATGGCGCACCTTTTTAAAATATTAACAATTCTACTTTTAGTAGTAAAGCCAGCTTTTGCTGGCTTTTTGCTAATACCTATGGATGATACCCAGCACGATCATCTGAAAGCTTATGGTGCAACTTATTGGGCTATTGACAATAAAATAGAATCGTGGTGGCTACTCAACTACAAAGGAGGTTCTTTTCTTATTAAAGAAAGCGACGCTAGTATTACTGAATGCTCTGTACGTGGTGTAACATTCAATAAAATAAGTGATAACGAGGCTAAAAGTTTAATTGCTAGTATTAAAAGTCCATCGCAAAACATGGATGCTCTCGAATTGCAAAAAGCTCCTAAAATTGCTGTTTACTCGCCAAAAAATAGCATGCCTTGGGATGATGCTGTAACTATGGCATTGAGCTATGCCGAAATTCCTTATGATGTAATTTACGATGAAGAAGTGCTAAATGATGTACTTGCAATTTACGATTGGCTTCACCTACATCACGAAGATTTCACTGGCCAATACGGTAAATTTTACGCTAGTTACAAAAACGCTCCTTGGTACGTAAACAGAAAATCAGAATCAGAAAAAAGAGCACACAGCCTTGGTTTCAATAAAGTATCGGAAGAGAAACTTGCCGTAGCTAAAAAGATAAAAGAATTCGTAATTGGAGGAGGATTTATGTTTGCAATGTGTTCGGCTACCGAAACACTCGACATTGCACTTTCAGCAGAAGGTTTAGATATTTGCGAACCTATGTTTGATGGCGATGATACTACGCCAAACTATCAAAACAAATTAGATTTCGACAAAGGTTTTGCTTTCGAAAATTATACACTTAGCACAAATCCTAATGAATATGAATTTTCTAATATAGACACATCTAACAAAAGACGTATTTCTAAAGAGGACGATTATTTTATGCTTTTCGAATTCTCTGCAAAATGGGATCCTGTGCCTACAATCCTTACCCAAAATCACGAGAAAGTAATTAAAGGATTTATGGGACAGACAACTGCTTTCGATAAAAGTCTGGTAAAATCAAATGTATTAGTTTTAGGAGAAAACAGGAATATTGGAGAGGTTAGATATATTCATGGCAATCTTGGCAAAGGTATGTGGACTTACTACGGAGGTCACGACCCCGAAGATTATCAACACAGAATTGGCGACCCTAAAACAGAACTTAAGAATCATCCAAACTCACCTGGTTACAGGCTTATACTAAATAACATATTATTTCCATCAGTAAAAAAGAAGCCTCGCAAAACTTAATTTCTTTCTCAAAAAAACTAATTTTTGAATAATCATAGAAATTCTAAAATCACTATTATTGCACAACTAAAAAAAACATAAACGATGAATAAAATATTAACAACTTTACTTTCTTTGGCTTTTACGATTTCAGTAAATGCACAAGAAAACACATCAAATAAAGATAAATCTGAAGAAACATCAGGATACCAATTTGAAACAGTTTACGATGTTCCTGTAACATCAGTGAAAAGTCAAGGACAAACTGGTACTTGTTGGAGTTTTTCTACCACTTCGTTTGTAGAAGCTGAAATCCTACGTAAAACAGGAAAAAATGTTGATCTATCGGAAATGTACAATGCTAGAATTGTATATAGATGGAAAGCCGAAAACTTTGTTGGCCGTCAAGGTAAAGCTCAATTTAGCGAAGGAGGATTAAACCACGATGCTATGAAAGTAGTTAAGACTCACGGTATTGTTCCTGAAGAAGCTTATCACGGACATATTGTTGATTCTACTAAATACAACCATGCTGAATTAGCTAATCTTTTAGGTGCTTATGTTAAAGCTATAATTCAGAAAAAAGGAGGAAAACTTTCTAATGTATGGTTAGATGGATTTGAGTCTGTACTTGATACTTACATGGGTAAAGTTCCTGAAGATTTTACATACGAAGGAAAAAAGTACACTCCAGCTTCTTTTAGAGATGCAATGGAAATAAATGCTGATGATTACATTGAATTTACTTCTTTCGAGGCTTATCCTTACAACTCAACAGTTATTCTTAACATGCCTGATAACTGGTCGAACGGAAGTTATTACAACCTTGAATTAAACGAATATCAAGATCTTGTAGTTAATGCTCTTAAAAACGGATACACTGTAACTATTGATGCTGACGTTTCTGAGAAAACTTTCAATGCAAGAAAAGGACTAGCAATTGTTCCTGAAGAAATAACTCCTGAAGTTTTTGACAAACCTGTAAAAGAAAAAGTTATAACTCCTGAATATCGTCAACAAGAATTTAACAACTTAAATACTACTGACGATCATTTAATGCACATCACAGGATTACTAAAAGACCAAAACGGAACATTGTATTTCAGAGTAAAAAATTCGTGGGGTACTGATGGATTAGCTCACGAAGGAAATGTATATTTTTCTGAAGCATTCTTTAAGCTAAAATCAATTTCGGTAATGATGCACAAAGATGCTGTTCCTAAAAAACTAAGAAAGAAATTGGGCATTAAATAATCTCAAAAAAACACTTTTCACACATTCATAATATCGTTGTATTCGGGTTTTAAAAATAAGCCTGAATACAACGATATTTTTTTAGCACCCACTCCAACCCTTTACGCTATATAGATTTAATTCAATCACCCATTTTCGAAAAAAAATGTATCTATACTTCCTAAAATGATGAGTTATTCTTTTTAAAATAACATTTTGAAACAAAAACAAAATTCAGAAAGATTCTAAATAGCACAAAACCTTTATAAACCGTGGAAAATAAAGGGTTTAAGAAAACACGTCAAAAAAAAATCATTCATCAGAATAAAAGGTGATTTATATCACAAAAAGTGTATCAGTTTAAAAATATTTTTACATAGCAATAATTGTGTGAATTATACATATACGCCAATTATTCATGGAAAATAACTAAACTAACATCAGAATTTAAAACACCGACTGATGAGTAAAAACTTAAATAGAAGAGAATTTATAAAGACTTCTGCAATGGGTACAGGAGGAGTGCTTGCCGCTTCATCTATGTTCACATGGGTTCCAAGTTTCTTGGAAAATACAGAAACTCCTTTATTAGAATCTCATGCAGAAAGAACCCCTACAGTATGTGAAGTATGTTTCTGGAACTGTGCAGGATGGGTTTACAAAGACAGAGATGGTAACATCCAAAAAATTATTGGAAACGAAGATGATCCAAATTCAAACGGTCGCCTTTGTCCAAGAGGTACGGCGGGAGTAGGAATCTACAACGACCCTGACAGACTTACAAAACCTTTAATGCGTGTTGGCGAACCTGGCAAGCAAGAGTTTAAAGAGGTTGAGTGGGACGAAGCTTTAGATTTCATCGCTAAGAAGATGAACAAAATAAAAGCTGAACATGGAGCTGAAGCTATGGCTTTAATGCACCACGGTACTGTTGGTCATCACTTCAAACACCTATTCAAATCTTTTGGATCTAAATCTGAAGCAAAACCTGCTTCTTCTCAATGTTTGATTACTAGAGAATCAGGATTTATCAACACTTACGGAGCAGGATTAGCATCTCCTGAGCCTACCGATGTTAGAAACACTAAGTGTTTGGTACTTATAGGTAACCACATTGGCGAAAACATGCACAACGGATACGTACAAGAAGTATCTCAAGCAGTAAACAGAGGAGCTTCGATTATTACAGTTGACCCTCGTTTCTCAACAGTTGCAAGTAAATCTAAGTTTTGGTTGCCAATACGTCCTTCTACTGACATTGCTCTTTTACTAGCTTGGATGCACGTACTTATTTACGAAGATTTATACGCTAAAAAATACGTTGAGCAATACGTTTATGGATTTGACGAGTTGAAAGCTCACGTTGCAGGATATACTCCTGAATGGGCTTACACTAAAACAGATATCAAGCCAGAAGATATTCGTAAAACTGCTCGCGAAATGGCTGCGGCTTCTCCATCGGTAATTATTCACCCAGGACGTCACACAGCTTGGTACGGCGATGATACACAACGTACAAGAGCAATTGCTATACTTAATGCACTACTTGGATCTTACGGTAAAAAAGGAGGATACTATTTCCCTGAGAAAACAAAACTTCCTGAATTCCCTCATCCAGAATATCCACATCCACATTGGACTGCTGGAGATTTAGCTAAAAAAGTTGGATTTAAAGGAGCTTTCGCTGGTATTACAAACGTAATTCGCGAAGCATCATTACCAGGAGCAAAAGAAAAATTCGGACACGAATATAAAGGATGGTTTGTGGTAGCAACCAACCTTATACAATCAATGCCTCAGAAAGAAAAAACAATTGCAGCTCTTCAGAATCTTGATTTAGTTGTTGTAGTAGATACTATGCCAATGGAAATTACAGGTTATGCTGATATTATTCTTCCTGAAGCAACATATTTAGAGAGATACGATATTGCACGTGCTGCACAAAACCGTTTCCCTAACATTGCATTGCGTATGCCTGCTGCTGAGCCACGAGGAGATTCTAAACCAGGATGGTGGATTGCTCGTGAAATTGGTTTAAAACTTGGCTTAGACCAATACTACCAATGGGAGAAATACGAAGATGTTCTTGATTGGCAATTCAAGCAAGTTGGCTCTTCGTTAGAAGAAATGAAAAAGATTGGTGTTAAGGTATTCGATAAAAAAGAAAAACTTTACCTAGATGATGGCGAAGATTACTTCTTTAATACCAATACAGGAAAAATAGAACTTTACTCTACAGATTTAGAAGCAATGGGCTACGACCCTATGCCTAAATATACAGAGCACGAGCAACCAGAAGACGGATATTACAGATTGATTTACGGACGTGCTCCAATGCACACATTTGGTAGAACAATCAACTCTCCAAACATGAATGATTTAATGGAGGAGAATTCTATTTGGGTAAATCCTAAAGTTGCAAAAATCAACGATCTAAAAACAGGTCAAGAAGTTTGGTTAGAAAATCAGGATGGTGTTAAATCTTCTTTCCCTGCAAAGGTGAGAGTTACAGAAAGAATCAGACACGATTCAGTGTATATTGTTCACGGATTTGGACATACAAACAAAAAGCTTACAAGAGCTTATGGTAAGGGTATTGCCGATTCTGAATTGATTACAAACATCAAAATTGACCCTGTTACTGGAGGTACAGGAATGAGATCGAACTTTGTAACGTTTTTAACTGAAAATCCACACAAAAAAGATATAGTATAATGAGGTATGCAATGACTATGGACACAAAACTTTGTGTCGGATGTGCGGACTGCGTAGTTGCATGTCAAACTGAAAACAATGTCCCTGAAGGGTATTGTAGAGATTGGATAGTAGAGAATGTAGATGGTACTTACCCACTGCTAGATCTTGAAATTCGTTCGGAAAGATGTAATCACTGTGCAGATACTCCATGTGTTAGAACTTGTCCTACAGGTGCTAGTCACGTTATTGAAGGAGGAATTGTAAAGGTTACTCACGAAGAATGTATTGGTTGTGGTGCTTGTATTGAGTCTTGTCCTTACGATGCTCGTTATTTCCACCCTGATGGATATGTAGATAAATGTACTTTCTGCGACCATAGAGTTGCAGCAGGAGATGTTACTGCTTGTGTATCTGTTTGTCCTACTCACGCTTTAACTTTTGGAGATTTAGATGATTCAGAATCTGAAATTTCTAAACTTCTTGCTACAAGAAAATGGAAAGTTAATGCCGAAGAAGCTGGAACTAAACCACAAGTTTATTTCTTAACGTAATCATTAGCATAAGCTTAAAGAGCAATCTTAAAGCTTATAAAAAATAATAAATTATTAATATATGAAGCCTAAAGCTTACTGCTTAAGGCATAAAGCATATAAATATTATGAAAGAAAGATTATTCACAAGCGGTAGAGACATGCTAAATATCGATCCGGTAGTAAATGCATGGCACTGGGAAATCCCGGCTTACCTTTTCTTAGGAGGATTAGCTGCGGGTCTTGTTTTCTTCGCTTCCTTCTATTACCTAAGAGGTAAAGAAGATGAAATGCATGTAGCAGTGAAAATTGCTCCTATGGTTGCACCTATTGCAATAATTTTAGGATTGATTTTCTTATTGCTAGACCTTAAACACAAATTGTACTTCTGGCAGTTATACACAACTATTAGATTAGAATCTCCAATGTCGTGGGGTGCTTGGACACTAGGTATTGTAATGCCATTATCTATTATATGGCCTTTACTTTATCTTGATGACTTAAAGAAATATTTTAAAGACAGAAACGCCTTCTTTTACAACATAATTAATTGGGTTGATGGATTTATAAATGACTTTGATTTTATAAAATCAATCTTAGGTTGGCTAAAAGAAAATCAAAAAGTAATTGCATGGGCTAATGTAATTTTATCATTAATACTAGGAGTTTATACAGGTATTCTGTTATCAGCATTTAATGCACGTCCTTTATGGAACAATGCTATTCTTGGACCTTTATTCTTAACTTCAGGTGTATCAACTGCAGCGGCTACAATTATGTGGATGGCTACAGATCATTTCGAAAGACTGAAGTTTAGTAAGATAGATGTTTGGTTAATTGCTATAGAATTATTCCTAATTACACACATGTTTATGGGACTTAATGCAGGTACTCAAGCTTCAACAGATGCAGCTGCTCTATTTATGGGAGGACCATACACTGCAATATTCTGGATAGGTATTGTGGCAATGGGATTAGTTTTACCTGTGATATTAGAAATAATGGAATTAAGAGGATATAAAGTTCCTATTGCCATTCCTGCTTTTCTAATTCTTTTTGGAGGTGCATTGTTCCGTTTCGTAATGGTAGATGCCGGACAGTTCTCTAAATATTTTTTCCAATAAATAAAAGATAGAAAAGATGTCGGATATAAAAATTCAAAAATACATGAATCCTTATGTGGCAGGTGTGCTACTAGGATTGGTAATAGCAGCATCGTTCTTAATAACAGGACAAGGTACCGGAGCTAGTGGTGCGTTTAAAGATGTTATTGCTGCTGCCGTAGTAAAATATACTCCAAATTTTGCTGAGTCATCAGCATTCTTCAACCACTATGTGGGTAAAGAACATTCTCCAATGAAAGCTTGGTTAGTTTTCGAAATAATTGGAGTAATTGCAGGAGCTATTCTTTCTGGTGCTTTAGCCGGAAGAATAAACTTAAAAGTAGAACATTCACCAAAAATAACTTCTAAAACTAGAATTGTTATGGCAATAATTGGTGGAGCTTTCTTCGGAATAGGATCGCAACTTGGTAGAGGATGTACTTCGGGAGCTGGTTTGAGTGGTATGGCAGTAATGTCAGTATCAGGATTCCTAGTTGTTGGAGTAATATTCGGAGTTGGATACGCTCTTGCATGGGCATTTAAAAAATATTGGGTATAAATAGAAAGGTTTAATAAGTTGAAATAATGTTTTTGATTTTAGAAAAACAATAAAACTATTAAGCATATTAAATAAAAAAATTATGGCACCATTAATAACACCAGGAAGCGAATTCGATCTTATGTGGGCATTCTTCATAGGTATTGGATTTGGTTTTGTACTTGAAGCCGCAGGGTTTTCAACTTCCAGAAAAATTGTAGGATTGTTCTACGGGTACGATTTTACAGTTATAAAAGTATTCTTTACAGCAGCTGTTACTGCGGCTCTAAGTTTACTTATACTTAACCATTTTGGTATGGTTGATTTCGGAACAATATACGTTCCTACTACATTCATTTGGCCAACAGTGGTTGGAGGAGTATTTATGGGATTAGGATTCCTTATTGGAGGTTTCTGCCCTGGAACAAGTGTATGTGCAGCTGCAATTGGAAAACTTGACGCACTTGCATTTATGGGAGGTATATTCTTAGGTATATTTTTCTATACATTAACGTATGAATCTCTTTGGATGGATTTCCGCAACACTTCTAATATTGGCATAGTTACTATGTCTGATATAATGGGAGTTTCTTACGGAGTTTCTATTCTGATATTTGCGATTATAGCTATTGCATCATTCATATTAGTAGGTAAAATCAAAGAGAGATTTGACGACGTAGAATATTAAAAATATAAAAAGATGAAAGTTAGAAAAACTTTTTTTGCTACTGTTCTTATAGCTACTTCCGCATATTTCGCATTTACAGGAGTTCAAGTTCCTAATGGAGAGATTGCACCTAAAGAGCTTGTTAAGACATTAGAGCGAAACGAAAACTATTATAGTGTAGATAAAGTTGCAGAGCAGCTTATTTCTAAAGATCCTTTACTTCAACTTGTTGATGTTAGACCTGAAGAAGAATTCAACAAATTCTCTTTACCAGGAGCTATAAACATTCCTCTAGATAAAATTTTAGACGAATCAAGTGAAGATTACGTAAACCAAGAAATATACAATACAGTATTTTATTCTAATGGTACAACCGATGCTTTTGTTGCATTAATGCTTGTTACTCGCAAAGGGTATAAAAATAACTATGTAATGAAAGGTGGACTAAACGAGTGGGTAGAGAAAATTCTTCGTCCAAAACACGAAGGTAACTTCGATGTTGTTTCTGACGAGCTTTATCAGTTCCGTAAGGGTGCTCAAGCATATTTCGGAGGAGGTACAGCTGCACCTGTAGTTGATGCTTCTGCTGCACCTAAACCAAAGAAAAAGGTTGTTAAACGCAAGAAAAAAGCTGTTTCTGGTGGTTGTGGATAACATGTAATTGTTAGCCTTAAGCATTAAACATTTTTTACAAAAAATAAAAAATATGAAAAATTTAAGTAAAATATTATTATTTCTTGTTGTTGTAGCTTCCTTTACTAGTTGTTCAGATAAGCCACAACAAGATTATGTTCTTACACCAAAAGAAACACTTGATTTCTATGTTAACGGTGGAAAAACGAATTCAGAATTTGCTCT
>CAZIYK010000018.1:0-15196 GCA_964543445.1 uncultured Flavobacteriales bacterium | reverse complement strand
ACGATAATGCATTACGAAGAGGTAATTTCTAATCCTGATATGGCAGATCAAATGCAAGATGCAATTGACGCCATGGAAAGAGAAGGTGCTTGGGATTTTGAAGTTTTCATGCAACAAACAGTAAGTAAATTAAAAATTGACACACTAAAACTTCCTATCAAAAAATTATCGGGAGGACAGCAAAAACGTGTAGCACTTGCTAGAGTTTTGATGATGAAACCCGATTTCTTAATTATGGATGAGCCTACAAACCACCTAGATTTAGAAATGGTTGAATGGCTCGAAGAATTCCTTATAAAAGAAAAACTAACCATCTTTATGGTTACTCACGATAGGTATTTCTTGGATAGAGTTTGTAACGAAATACTTGAATTAGACAACAACACTCTTTATAAATACAACGGAAACTACTCTTATTTTCTTGAGAAAAAAGCCGAAAGAGAAGCCATAGTAAAATCTGAAACTAGCAAGGCTAAAAACCTTATGGTTAAAGAACTAGAATGGATTAGACGTCAGCCCAAAGCTAGAGGTACTAAATCTAAGGCTAGAATAGATTCTTTTCAGGATTTAAAAGCAAAAGCTACTCGCAGATTCGACGAGAGAGTTTTGAGTTTAGGTATAAACATGCAGCGTTTAGGTAGTAAAATCCTAGAAATGCACAATGTATCTTTTGCCTACCCTAACCTGAAAATACTAGACAAATTCGACTACACTTTCAAAAGAGCAGAACGTATAGGTATTGTTGGAAAAAATGGAGTTGGAAAATCTACATTTCTAGATATTATTACTGGCAAAATAGAACCTCAAGCAGGAAAAGTTGTTGTTGGCGAAACAGTAAAATATGGTTTCTACAAACAAGATGGAATAAAATTCAAGTCAGGAGCAAAAGTTATCGATGTTGTTAAAGATGTTGCAGAATTTATACCTCTTGCAAAAGGACAAAAGATTTCGGCTGCTCAACTTCTTGAACGTTTTCTATTCGACAGAAAGCAACAATACGATTTTATAGAAAAACTTAGTGGTGGAGAAAAAAGAAGATTGTATCTGTGTACAGTTCTTATGGAAAATCCTAACTTCTTGATTCTAGATGAGCCAACAAACGATTTAGATATTCTTACACTAAACGTTCTTGAAGATTTCTTACAAGAATACCCTGGAGTATTAGTTGTTGTGTCGCACGACAGATACTTTATGGATAAAATTATAGATCACCTATTTGTTTTCGAAGGCGATGGAAAAACAAGAGATTTCCCAGGTAGTTACAGTGATTATAGAGAATACAAAAAATTAGAAAAAATTGAAGAATCTAAATCTAAAGCAGAAACTACCAAGGTAGATAAAGTTAAAACCGAAAGAGTACAGAATAGGAAAGCAAAATTGTCTTACAAAGAACAAAAGGAATACGATTCCCTAGAAAAAGAAATTTCAGAACTTGAATCTAGAAAATCGGAAATACACTCTCTATTCGAAAATGGGGAACTCGATTCTACCAAAATCAATGAATTATCGATAGAACTTGGAAACATCGATAAATCTATTGAAGAAAAAGAAGAACGTTGGATGGAATTATCTATGAGATTGGAGGAATAAACTAAAATCCATACGATAGAAAGATAAAAAAAGGAAGCCGATCAGCTTCCTTTTTTCATATAACAAATTTTATGTCCTTATTAGAGTTTGCCTACTAAAGACACACACATTTATTTCTTTTTCTTAGATCTACGTCTTCTAGCAGCTCTATTTATTGGTCTTGTTTTCTTTGGTTTTCTACGTCCAGGTCCACCAAGATTTTCTTTCTTATTCTTAGCTTTCTTTTCGTGGAAAGCAGCTCCTCTACCCTCTCGTTCTTTTATAGAAATAAGACTATTGCGCTGATTTGATTTTTCTTTTTCTGATTCAAGAAGTATTTCCGAAATCTCTACTTCTTCAGGAATTTCCAATTTAGGAATTTCCACTCCCATCAATTCTTCAATATCCTTTAAATAATCCTCCTCTATTTTAGAGATCAATGCAATAGATTTACCTTCCTTCTTTGCCCTACCTGTACGACCTATCCTGTGAATATAGTTTTCAGGAAAATCTGGCATATCAAAACTTATAACGTGAGTGATATCGTCAACATCAACCCCACGAGCAATTACGTCGGTAGCTATTAAAATTCTAAACTCATTATCAGCAAATTTCTGCAATGCTTGGATACGGTAATTTTGCGATTTATTTGAGTGAAGAACATCCATTTCGTCCTCAAAATCTTCTAATAAAATCTCGTACAACCTATCAGCCCATTTTTTACGAGCCACAAAAACCAACACCTTCTTTACTTCTTCTTTATCGTGAAGTAAATGTTTAATCAAATTTAATTTGGTGTGATAATTTGGCACCATATATGCCGATTGCTCTATCTTATCTAATGGCGTTCCGTGTTTTGCAATTTCTACACGAATAGGATCATTAAAATAATCTTGAATTAAATTATCAACATCCCTATTTAATGTAGCCGAAAACATGATATTCTGACGTTTTACAGGGAGTAAATCCAAGATATGTGTAAGCTGAGCTTTAAACCCAGAATTCAACATTTCGTCAACTTCGTCTAACACAAATTTCTTAACATCTACCAACCTTAAAACACCTGTTGAAGACAAATCAACTAAACGTCCTGGCGTTGAAACCAAGATATCAATCCCATTGTAAACAACATCCTTTTGCTTGTTTATATTCGCCCCTCCGTAGATTCCTGCAAACCTAACATTCATATATTTTGTTAGCTTTTCCAATTCGTCAACAAGCTGAATTACTAACTCACGAGTTGGCTGAACAATCAAAATCCTTGGACGAGGATGCTTCTCTTTCGAAAACTTAATATTTCTAAGCAAAGGCAACAAGTATGCAAAAGTTTTACCTGTACCTGTTTGCGCCACACCCACCATGTCTCTACCCGACATAACTACAGGATAAGCCTTCTCCTGAATTGGAGTTGCTTCCTTGTATCCTAAATCGTCAAGGGCATTTCGTAATGGGGTAGTTATATTTAATTCTTCAAAAAGCATTGTCTAATTTTTTTAATAATCAACAAAGGTAATCTTTATTGTTGAGATGTTGTGATGATGAGTCATTTAACTGCTGAAGTATAGATATTTGCTTTCAACCTTAAAAGTTATTATTCTAGCAAATACCGATAATTTTCTAAAGATCTATCTCTTTTAAATTCTGAATTCTATTTCTCTCCAAGAAAGCATCAATAGTTTCGAAGTGCTCAATAACTCTACCATCTTTAAATTCAAAAACTTTTTCAGATAAACCTCTCAAGAAATCTCTATCGTGCGATACCAAAATCAAAGTACCATCAAAATCTAACAACGCTTCTTTAAGTACATCTTTCGACTTTAAATCTAGATGGTTTGTAGGCTCATCGAGAATAAGTAAGTTAACAGGTTCAAGAAGTAACTTAACCATGGCAAGGCGAGTTTTTTCTCCTCCTGAAAGTACACTTACTTTCTTGTCGATATCATCGCCACTAAACATGAAACGTCCAAGAATGTTTTTTATCTGAGTACGAATATCGCCTTTTGCAACTTCATCAACAGTTTGGAACACTGTAAGATTTGGATCTAGCAACGATGCTTGATTCTGAGCAAAATATCCAACTTTAGCATTATGCCCAAGTTTACATTCTCCTTCAAAATCTATCTCTCCCATAATTGCTTTAATCATGGTAGATTTTCCTTCACCATTTCTACCAACAAAAGAAACTTTCTCACCACGAGAAATTGTCATAGTTACATCGGTAAAAACTTTCTTATCGCCATAACTCTTAGCCAATTCTTTAGCGATAACAGGATAATCTCCCGAACGTGGTGCAGGAGGAAACTTCAATCTCAACGATGAATTATCTACTTCGTCAATCTCTACAATCTTCAATTTCTCCAACATTCTTTCTCTAGAAGCAACCTGATTGGTTTTGGAATATGTTCCCTTAAACCTATCAATAAACGCTTGATTGTCTGCTATAAATTTTTGCTGTTCTTCGTAAGCTTTAATCTGATGAGCTCGTCTTTCTGCTCTAAGCTGAAGATAGTGTGAATACTTTGCTTTGTAATCGTAAATTCTACCCATAGTTACCTCTATGGTACGATTTGTAATATTATCGATAAATGCTCTATCGTGAGAAATTACAATTACTGCTTTTGCCTTATTGATAAGGAAATTCTCTAACCAAACTACCGATTCTATATCAATGTGGTTTGTAGGCTCGTCCAATAAAATCAAGTCTGGTTTCTGAAGTAAAATTTTAGCAAGCTCTATACGCATACGCCATCCTCCACTAAATTCACTTGTAGGTCTATTGAAATCACTAGGTTTAAAACCAAGTCCTTTTAGTGCTTTCTCTACTTCTGCATCGTAATTAATCTCTTCTATAGAATAATACTTCTCGCCAATCTCAGTAACTTTCTCAATAATTTTCATGTACTCTGCCGATTCGTAATCGGTACGAGTTTCTAGTTCTTTATTGAGTCTGTCCATTTCGTCGCGCATCTCGAAAATTCCAGAAAATGCTTTAGATGCTTCCTCAAAAACAGTAGAATTATCATCGGTAAGTAAATGCTGAGGCAAGTATGCTATAACATTGTCTGAAGGATAACGAACATTACCGCGAGTAGGCTTTTGTACTCCTGCAATAATTTTCATCATGGTTGACTTTCCAGCTCCATTCTTACCCATAAGGGCAATTTTATCATTCTCATTTATTGCAAAAGTAACATCGCTAAACAATGTTTCTCCACTAAACTCTACCGCTATTGCATCTACCGAAATCATATACTTATTTTTTGAACGTGCAAAAGTAGTGAAAATATAGGAGGGAGCAATTATCAGCTTCTATGGAATCACGAACCTGAAGAAATTTGGTTTTATTTCTATTTCGAACTTTGAAAACTCTCCTATTACTTCGCCATCAATCTGAAGGAGATAAGGTTGTTTTGTCTCGACAATGGCTTTTGTTGTTTTAATCTGATCAATATATTCGGTCAATGAAATATTATCAGAGTATTTTGTAAATCCCATCATCAGCAATGCTTCTATCGATAAATCTTTAACGTTACACAACTCAAAGAATCCATCAGACATATTGCCATTAGGATTAATTATTATTCCCGATCCGTATTTTGATGCATTTGCAAAAGTGAGCATATAACCAGTCCACTCATAAGTTTCTCCATTAGAAATAATAAAAAAATCTTTCTCTTGGGTTTCTATTAATGTAGAAAACAAATGCTTTGCATAAGACATAAAACCACGTTCGGGTTCATTGTCGAACTTTTCTACCAACTCTGCATTTGTTCCAATATCCGACAAGTGAATACAAATATTCCCATTTATATCTATAACATCTGTTTCTAATAAATTTTCGGAAAATACTGCATCAGTCAATGCCTCAAAACTATTAGTCGACAAGTTTATTTCTTTTGCAGTACCATTGGCTGATCCTAAAGAAACAAATCCAAAAGGAACTCCTAAATAAGCAAGATTTGTAACCGAAAAATTCAACGTTCCATCGCCACCAACAACAATAATTCTATCTACATCAAAATCCTGAAATGATTCTTTTAAATCTGAAACACGATCCCATATAAAAACACGATAATCTATATCGTGTAATTCGCAAAGCGATGAAATATCTTCTAAAACATGTGTTTTATCAACTCCGCCAGAAATAGGATTAACAATAAATAATGGTTTCATGATTTGAAGATAATACTTTTTTGTAAATTTGAGAATACCTCAAAGCAAAACAATGGCAAGAATTCCTTACATTTTTCCTTTTCAAGGTTTAAAAATTGAAAACACTATCCATTTCGAAGGACAAATTATTCATGTTTCAGACTCGGGGAATGTTGCAAAACCTAATGATAGTTTATGGAAAAATTTAAAGAGAACTTTCCAACTATATACTCCTACAAAAATAAGACGAAAAGAAAGGACGCTACTTATAAAAATTGATTCGGAAAGATATACTACTCCTATTGATAAGTTTGGATATTTTCATTCGATTCTAGAAATCAATAACAGTATTCTTGAAAAATTACACGAAGTTGAATTTTATTTAGGAAACAAACAGATTTTTATAAATCATGAAGTTGGGAATTCATCATTGATAATTAATAAGAATGATTTTAATACTGGGGTAATTAGCGATATTGATGATACAATAATAGTTTCGCACTCTACCAATAAAATTAAGAAATCAGTTTTAGTTGGTTTTAAAAATGCATTTTCCAGAAAAATAGTTCACGAAACAAAAGAGCTTTATGATTTTTTGGATTCTAAAGTATGTCAGTTTTTTTATGTATCGAATTCCGAAACAAACTTATACTTACTTATAAAATGGATATTAAAACTAAATGGATTACCTGATGGACCAATCTATTTGAAAAAAATAAAAAACTACCACAGTATTTTTAGAAACAAAAAACACAAAAGTTTTTTAGAAAAACACAGTCATAAAATAGGTAGAATCGAAAAATTATTTGACTACTTCCCCCTCAAAAAGTTCATTTTGATAGGAGATAGCTCGCAACACGACCCTGAAATTTACAGGTATATTTCTTTGAAATATCCTGAAAAAATAAAGGCTATTTTCATACGAGATATCTCTAACAAAACAAGGAAAGAGAGTTTAAAGAAAATAACTAAAGAACTTGAAGAATTGAAAATTCCTTTCTTTTGTTACTCTAAGGATAAAGATATAAAAGATGCCATTAAAGGAATTGATTTTTAATAGATTAAATCAACATCTCCAAGACCTTCTCTTACAATTTCGATTCCTCCATCTGTTAAATCTACAACAGTTGATGCTACATTCATTCCGTAACCTCCATCAATAACAATATCAACAAGCTTGTCGTACTTCTCGGCAATCAACTCTGGATCTGTAGTATATTCTATCACCTCATCTTCGTCATGAATAGATGTAGAAACAATAGGGTTGCCTAATTCCTTAACCAACTCCCTAGCGATATTATTGTCGGGAACACGAATACCAACAGTTTTTCTAGATTTAAAAACCTTTGGCAAGCTTTTATTGCCTTCTAGAATAAAAGTATATGGTCCTGGCAAACTTCTTCTAAGTAACTTGTATGTACTATTATCTATTTGCTTTGTATAATCTGAAAGGTGGCTTAAGTCCGAACAAACAAAAGAGAAATTTGCTTTTGCTAGCTTAACACCTTTTATACGAGCAATTCGCTCCATTGCCTTGGTATTTGTAATATCGCACCCCATACCATAAACAGTATCTGTAGGATATATAATTACTGCTCCTTTACGCAATGCTTTTACCACTTTCTCTATTTCCTTTTCATTAGGATTTTCGGGGTATATTTTAATAATTTCAGCCATACAAAATGATTTTGGTGTTTTATCTAAAACTTGAATTTTCTCTTAATTAAAGTCGTAATTCTAAGAAGAATAAAATTTACTAAAAAAAAGCTGAATTAGAAAATTTTCATTTTACTAACTCAGCTTTGAAACTTTTAACCTTTTTGGTTACTTATAATTATTTATTCCCTTTTGCATAATCAGCTAAGAAAGCAGCCAATCCGCTATCAGTTAATGGGTGTTTTAGTAATCCCTCAATTGCTTTCAATGGTGCTGTAATAACATCAGAACCAATCTTAGCACATTCTATAATATGCATAGTGTGACGTACAGATGCAGCAAGTATTTGAGTTTCGAAATCAAAATTATCGTAAACCATTCTTATTTCTTCTATTAGGTGAAGTCCATCAGTAGAAATATCATCAAGACGTCCTACAAATGGCGAAACATAGGTAGCACCTGCCTTAGCAGCTAATAATGCCTGACCTACTGAAAAAACAAGAGTACAATTTGTACGGATTCCTTTATTACTGAAATATTTTATAGCCTTAATTCCATCCTTTATCATAGGAACTTTAACTACAATATTTGGATGAAGCTCAGCAAGTGCCTCTCCTTCTTTAATAATCCCTTCGTAATCAGTAGAAATCACCTCTGCACTTACGTCACCATCTACTATTTCACAAATTTTCTTATAGTGATTAATAATATTTTCCTCACCCGTAATTCCTTCTTTAGCCATTAACGAAGGATTGGTTGTTACACCATCCAAAATACCTAATTCTTCTGCTTCTTTAATCTGCTCTAAGTTAGCTGTATCAATAAAAAATTTCATTCTTTTATATTATAAATTGTTATTCAAACTAAAGAACATTTCTATAGTTTATAGTTTTTTTGATTAATCCAAAAGTAACAATTTATAAGGAATGAGCAAGATTAACACTACTCTATTTTAAGCTTATTTAACCTTAATTCTGCGAAGTCATTACCTTAAAAAATACCCCAATCGAAACGATTATCGATTGAGGTACTTATCATTATTCTTTCGGAAAAAATCAAATGATTCTAAAATTCCTTTACTCCATATATTTTATCGTAACGATCTTTATATTTTTCAATAATCTTCTTACGCTTAAGTTTCAATGTAGCAGTAAGCTCTCCTGTTTCTATTCCCCAAACATTAGGTAACAATTCGAACTTTTTAATCTGCTCATATTTTGAGAAATTCTTATTAAAGGAATCTACCACTTCACTGAATTTTGCAAGAACCCTACGATCCTTAATCATTTCGGAATCTGAAATATATCCAATATTATGTCTTCTACACCACTCGCGTAATGTTACAAACGACGGAACAATAAATGCAGCAGGATGTTTTTGTCCCTCGCCAATTACCATAATTTGCTCTATAAAAATAGACTCTTTGAACTTGTTTTCCATCACTTGAGGAGCAATGTATTTTCCTCCTGATGTTTTAAATATCTCTTTCTTCCTATCAGTAATTTTTAAATACTTACCATCTACCATCTTACCTATATCTCCCGTATGGAACCATCCGCCTTCCATAGCTTCGGCAGTTTTGTCAGGCAAATTGTAATATCCCAACATTACATTCGGACCTTTTACCAATATTTCTCCTTCTCCTTTTTCCTTTCCTTCTTCTTCAGCTATTTTCACTTCCACACCTTTCAATAAAGGACCAACTGTACCGTATTTTTTACCTCCTGGACCTGGCACGTTAACAGCTACAACTGGTGAAGTTTCAGAAAGACCATATCCCTCATAAACAGGCAACTTAGCCGCAGTAAATACTTTTGCCAATCTAGGTTGAAGCGCTGCTGCTCCTACAAATATTTGAACCATATTTCCTCCAAGTGCTTCACGCCACTTATTGAAAATAATTTTGTTAGCTATTTTAAGTTTAAACTCGTAGAATGCTCCATTTTTGCCATCCATCTCGTGTTTTAATCCTAAACCTAAAGCCCAGAAAAATAACGCTCTTTTTATACCACTTAACTCTCCTCCTTTTGAAACAATCTTATCATAAACTTTTTCGAGTAATCTTGGAACTGTGGTAAACATATGCGGATGAACTTCTTTCATGTTCTCCCCTATCAACTCTATACTTTCGGCATACCAAATACTTATACCTCTATACAAATAGTAATAAGTAACTGCCCTTTCAAAAACATGACAAAGAGGTAAAAAACTCAAAGCTTTCCACCCTACTTCGTTTGAAAAAGCATCTGCAATCGCAAAAGATTGATGAAGTACATTTTTATGAGAAAGCATTACTCCCTTAGGATTCCCTGTAGTTCCTGATGTGTAAATCAGAGTAAACAAATCATCTTCCTTTACTTCTATTTGATTTGCCTTAACTTTTGATGGCAAAGGTTTCTTTTTACCTAATTCAACTAAATCATACCACGAATCTACACCTTCAATATCATCAAAAGAATAGATAGCTTTTACGTTAGAATTAGTTTTAGGAATATCTTTAACCTTGTCATAAATTTCTTTGCTACCCACAAATAAGATTTGAGAATTACAATCATTAACTATGTATTCGTAATCCTCCTTTGTAATATTAGGATAAATAGGTGCATTAATTGCTCCTATTTTAGCGATTGCCATATCTACCAATAACCATTCACTCCTATTTGCTGATATAATAGAAACAATATCTCCCTTGTCTATTCCTAGCTCAAGTAAACCATAAGCTATATTTGTAGTTGTTTCTATAAACTCCTTAGCATTGTACTTTCGCCAATTCCCATTTTCCTTACCTGCTACTACTGCATCAAGATTGTGCTCTGCAATAATATTTTCTAACTGAAAAATTCTAGAAATATTTTTATTCATTTTTAACGTATTATTTTTTATACAATGTTTTATAAAAACTATAAAACTCTATAATTAAGGTGTTTTTCAACACATACTTCGTAGCAAAAATAAAAAACACTATGTCTTATAAAACTATATATATAACAAAGTTTTACAAACAAAACCTTTCATCATCTAACTACTTAAACTTGTTCGGTTTACAAACATTGTTCAAGATAGTTAATTAAAAGTATCTTATATCATAGATGAAAAATCAAAAACGTTAAAAATTTGACCATACTAAATACAAATACCTTACTTACTATTGAAAACTATAAGTTTAGCCTCTTCGTACTGAGGACCAAGTTTCTCTAGCAGATGAGTTATTTCGTGTTCATCTCCTTCAACTGCTAACGCAGAATATCCAGTTTTGTTACGTTTCCCTAATCTTAAATCAACAATATTTATATTTTTTGATGCTAATGCCGAAAGCAAAATCAATAATACACCAGGACTATTACTATGCTTTGTTAGAATCAGCTTTTTGGTAAGAGCTAATTTTAGCTCTACCCCATCTACTTCTAATAGATATTTTTTCCCTTTGCTGTAATAATTTGGAATATCTACACTTTCGCCAAAAGTTAATTTATCAAACAAATCAGCATCGGTACCTTTAATAAATTCCATTGCCTCTTTTACATCTCCATTATCTCCACTCAGCGTAAGAAAAGCCACAGCAGTACCATCGTTATTAGATTTCAGTCTAGCCGTTTCAATATTTATACCTTCGGAAGCCAACGAATTAAAAAGAGATGACAAAACTCCCGGCTTATCTTTATGCTCCGACAATAATCCTTTTACTTTTATGTTATCAGATTTAGGTATTTCGTCAGAAATGGTAATAGACTTACTGCCTTTTCTTATTCGTATAGCGTCGTAATCGCCCATACCTATGGCATTTTCGTATATTTTAAGAAATTCAGAAAACTTACCACCAAAAGAAAATTCAGGAATTATCCTTCGTTTTTCATTATTAAACCTCTGATTCAACAACTCAATTCCCGCATTAAGAACCGTATATTTCATCTTCAATTCGTGATTATCATAAATTGTTCTTTTCTCAGGTATTAATTTAGAAAAACTTACATATTGCTGATATCCAGCCTTGTGAATATACTCTAAGCTCTCAGTATAATTCAACCCAAAGTGCTTGAGGTAATGTGTATCGGTACCAATAGATACAGGAATATGTAAAGCTTTAGCTCTTTTCAAAATATTTATAGACGGATAAACTCCTACTCCTTTAACTTTTCCTGCCATATCAACATCTAAAGCCAAATTTCTATCTGAAATAATTTCTAAAACAGTTCGGAATTTGTTTGCTAAAGGATGTGTGCTAGTTTCGAAATTAAGAATAGCATCAGGAACATCTACATTGAGTTTTGGCAAATCCAAATGTCCCACAATCTGTATCATATTGCCCGAACACTCAATCATCTCCATAACTTCATTTAAGTATCCTCCCCAATAATTATCTAGGCTACCTCGCATTTTCAACAATTCCAATGCTTCTTCTTTAGAACCATCGTAAGGCAAACCTTCAGGAGCAAAATGGACTGAACCTATAACAAAATCTGCTTCAGAAGCTTGAAACAACTTAGATCTATTCCATTGCAAACCTAAATCAGATCCCATCCACTCAAGCTCTACACCATACTTTATATTTATTCTATCCCCATATTTAGCTCTTAGCTCTTCTATTCTCTTAGGATAATTTAAATACGACTTATTTCCTCTAATAAATTTTATATCAGTGTTTTTTTCTGCTGTATATCTGTATTTAGTCAATCGTGGAGAATGAATAACAAAAGTTATGCTCGGATATTGTTTTGCTATCGCCATCTCAACAATAGTATCCAACTCATCGATCCCATGTTTAACGTGGTCTTGTTCTGTTCCGGCATGAATACCGTGAGTTTCCCATATATAGTTGTTATATTTTTTCATTTTATAAGATTTTTTGCAGTAGTAAAAATATATAATTGTTGATAGATTATATCATATTTAATCTTAGATTAGCTTTGATAACAAACAAAATCTGAATCATTTATTATTTTAAAGCAACACAAACATAATAGTTTTTAAAGATTAGTTCAATATTTATTTTCATTATCAACATACATTAACTAAATCACTTTTTATTACAAACCATTAGACTTGTTTTGCCAACAAAAAGTAAGATATACTTCTATTAAAAGAAGATTTATAGTTGTTACTATTTAAACTTAAGATTATTATTCAATATAATGGAATTTGCTAAAAGATTAACTTGGTATCTTTTTGGTGCTCTTATTGGTACAATTTTCGTTTTTGCATTGTTCGGAAACAGGACAGATATTTCGTGTAACTATTTCCCTGATGCAAGAGTAAAAGGAGACATTCAGAAAAAAATAATCAACTACGATAAAAAGACTCTAGAATTACTATCAGAGAATAATTTAGATTCTTCAAACATATCAAAACTTATAATTGATGGCGATGTTATTTTCAGTAAAAGCAACACTAAACTAGATTCTTGCAAAACATATTTTATTGAAAACAACGAAATGAACGCTATATTCGAAAATTGCGATTCAATAGTAAACATTATTAGTGTAAACAAAATATCAGAACAAAAATGAACATAGTATTATTAGATGCTTCTACACTTGGACAAGTAAGCAAATTAAAAGAACTTGAAAAGTTTGGGTCATTCACTTCTTTCGACTCCACAAAACCAGATCAAACTGTTGAACACTCCATAGATGCCGATATCGTACTTACCAACAAGGTGATTTTTGATAAAAATGTATTAGACAAACTTCCAAAACTTAAACTTATCTGCATAACTGCTACTGGCATGAATAATGTGGATGTTGAGTACGCTAAACAAAAAGGAATTGTTGTAAAAAATGTAAGTGGTTACTCTACAAATTCTGTTAGTCAGGTTACATTTAGCATGGTACTAAGATTAATTAGTAATTTAGGAATATACGACTCTTACGTAAAAAGCAAGGACTATGCTAAGTCTCCAATATTCACATATCTAGATGATGAATTCACTGAAATAAATGGTAAAAAATGGGGAATTATCGGAATGGGAAATATAGGACGAAATGTAGCTAAAATTGCTACTGCCTTTGGTGCCGAAGTTTCTTATTATTCTACTTCAGGAGTAAAACGAGACGAAGGATACAATCAAGTTTCTCTTGATGATTTACTTAAAAATTCTGATATCATTTCTTTGCACGCTCCATTAAATGACGCAACAGCCAATCTAATTGACAGCGAAGAACTAAACAAAATGAAACCAAATGCAATTCTTATTAACGTTGCACGAGGAGGAATAGTCAATGAAAAAGCACTAGTTACAGCCCTTAACGAAAATAAAATTGCAGGAGCAGGTGTAGATGTGTTCACGAAAGAACCTATAGAAAATAACTCTCCTTTTTATGATGTAAAAAATCCTGATAAAATTATACTTACTCCACATATTGCATGGGCAAGCTCAGAAGCCCGTCAATGTCTTATTGAAAAAGTAATTAGAAATATCGAAGAATTCTTAAACGATAAATAAATCCAATCGATTAACTAGTTTTTTAATCAGCCTTGGTGATCAAGGCTGATTTTTTTACGCCTTTCTAAAACCTATAAAAAAGGGATTACCACAAGGCAATCCCCAAAACAATTAACATAACAAACAACTATTTTTCTGCTACTTAATTACTACCCTAGTAGAAAAATTATTAGCCTTAATTATATACAATCCTGATTTGACATTGTTAGTCTTAACATTATATCCTCTATCTACTCTAATGATATTTAAACAACTTGTTATGTCTCTTCCTTGCATATCAAACATCCTGATATTCTCTATCTCGTTATCTGATTCTATGAAGAAACTTCCCTGCGATGGATTGGGAGACACCTTTAATCTTGAAAAATTAATTTCATCTTCATTAGCTAAAGCTGATTTTATTTTCAACCTTAACGCTTTGACATTACTAGACTTTTCTACTATTTCTAATGTGTAATCTTCCGGTTGAACTGCAAGTCCTTTAAATATAACTCTATTGAATAGCTTTCCTGAATTATTACTACTTGCAACAATAGATTTAGCTACCATTAAATCAAATTCATCACCTTCTTTTGGTGTAAAGTTTTTAAACTCTATCAACAAGTCACCATCTAACGTAAGCTTTTTATTATATCCATTTATCTGAGTATAATCGGATGTACTTCTAATCTGACTTACTGTTAACCATTCATGTGGAAAAACATGATTTTGCATTATCTCACTAGCTCCCCAACAAATTCTTTCATATTTCTCTCCTGACTCATTTTTAAAATTCCTCTCTATATCTCTATACCAAGTATAATAAACCTTGTTAAGTCTAAATTCTTGTTTATTTGGCGACTTCCTCTTATCTTTCCAATATCCATCAACAACCTTGTATGTTATATTTGGTTTATTAGCATCTAAATTCATCTTTCCAGAATCTTTAAATACATTTTCATTACCATCTTTACCATCATTAATTCCTGGAATATTATCTAGAATTGTTTGAGTTAATCTTAGATGATCCACAACAAAAGAAGATGAACCTACATTAGCACCAAAAAGAGTTGCTTTATCTGCAATTGACTCAAGAACTGTAGTTTCTACTCCTAAGTCTTTAGGTAATCCACCTAGTGAAGAATTAATTCTAAAATCTCCGTTTGCTGGATCTATAAATAATTGCCCTCCTGATTTCTCTATTACACCTGACTTCCCATATGTTTGAACTTTTCCATCCATTGCTACATTATCAGAAACAGAAATACTAGAACCTCCTTGCGTTACCGCTGTTTTAATATTAACTGCAAAAACATTAGTGACAGTCTGCACTGCATTATTCTTACAAACAAAATTGATAAACTTAGGTGTATTTGTATCACCTGCTTTATCTGTAATTCC
>CAZIYK010000017.1:0-15501 GCA_964543445.1 uncultured Flavobacteriales bacterium | reverse complement strand
TAGATTTCTTTTCTCATTCTAGCTACTGGATACCCTAATTGTTCTCTGTATTTAGCCACCGTTCTTCTTGCTACTTTATACCCCTTCTCTTTTAGCTTATCAACCAAAACTGCATCTGTTAAAGGTTTTGATTTATCCTCGTTGTCAATGATTGTAGATAAAGCTTTTTTTATCTCTCTAGTGGATACATCAACCCCTTCATCGTTTTTCATTGATTCTGTGAAAAAATCCTTTAAAAGAAAAGTTCCGTAGGGAGTACTTACATATTTGCTATTAACCACTCTAGAAATTGTTGATATATCTAGGTTTACTCTCTCTGCTACATCTTTCAAAATCATTGGTTTCATGTCTTGCTCGTCTCCAGAAAGAAAGTAATCTCGTTGTATGTCAATGATTGCTTTCATTGTGTTGATTAGAGTTTCCTGACGTTGTTTAATAGCTTCGATAAACCATTTAGCAGAATCAAGTTTTTGTTTTACAAATGTTACAGCTTTTTTTATTTCCTTGTTTTTTCCTTCGCTTTCTTTGTAAGAGTTGAATAAATCTATGTACGAATTAGATATGTTTAATTCAGGAGCGTTACGGCCATTCAAGCTCAATTCTAATTGACCATTCTCTATGGTAATTGTAAAATCGGGGATTATATGCTCTACTGTTTTCTCAGACGAAGAATATGCACTTCCCGGCTTTGGGTTTAATTTTGCTATTTCTTCGTAGGCTAGTTTCACTGATTCTGAATCTACTTCTAAGCCTTCAATTATTTTATCGAAATGCTTTTTTGTGAATTCTTCGAAATAATCATCAATTATTTTTTTAGCAAGTTTTATTTCGAACGTCTGCTTTTTTGCTTCAAGCTGTAAACTTAAACACTCTTGTAGATTTCTTGCACCAATGCCTACAGGGTCTAGTTTGTGAATTAATCCTAGTATTCTTTCTAATTCTTTCTCATCGGTATATATTCCTTGCGAGAAAGCTAAATCATCGGCAATAGAAAGTAAATCTCTACGAATGTATCCTGCATCGTCTATGTTTCCAATAAGAAATTCTGCAATTAAGAACTCCTCATCACTCAAATCGTAAGTGCTTATTTGTTCAAGAAGGTACTCTCCGAGTGATTTTCCACCAGCATAGGGTATAGTTGCTTCTTCGTCGTCCTTGCTATAGTTGTTTGTGTTTAGTCTGTATTGAGGAATTTCATCATCACTTAAATACTCATCAATGTTTATATCCTCGGTATCTATGGTTGTTGAGTCGTCATCTATTGTTGTTTCAGCTTGAGTTTCTTCTTTTTTTATTTCTCTATCAAGCGCAGGGTTTTCGTCAATTTCATCAAGTACACGTTGTTCAAATGCAATTGTAGGTAACTGAATTAGCTTCATCAACTGGATTTGTTGAGGAGATAATTTTTGAGATAATTTCTGACTTAAAGTTTGCTTAAACATAGATTGTGTTATTGTGAATTCAAAAATACTACAAAAGGATTGTTATTCAATATTAAACGTAAAAAAACCGATGCTGTTACATCGGTTTTAAAAAAAATATGATATTCTAATTTTAGAATTCTGCGTTTTGAGGTGTTCTAGGGAAAGGAATTACATCGCGGATGTTACTCATTCCAGAAACGAATTGAATTATTCTTTCGAAACCTAGACCGAATCCAGAGTGTGGCGCAGTACCGTATTTACGAGTATCAATATACCACCAAAGCTCTTTCTCGTCTATTCCTAGTTCTTTAACTTTTGATAGTAACACGTCTAAACGCTCTTCACGTTGCGAACCTCCAACAATTTCTCCAATACCAGGGAAAAGGATATCCATAGCTCTTACAGTCTTTCCATCATCGTTTAAACGCATGTAGAAAGCTTTGATTTTTGCAGGGTAATCGAATAAAATTACTGGTTGTTTGAAATGTTTTTCAACTAAGAATCTTTCGTGCTCTGATTGTAAATCAGCTCCCCACTCGTCAATTTTGTATTTGAATTTACCTTTTTTGTTAGGTTTACTATTTCTTAAAATTTCAATAGCTTCAGTATAGCTTACACGTTTGAAGTTGTTGTCAAGTACAAAGTTTAGCTTTTCAATTAAGCCCATTTCTTGTCTATCCTTTGCAGGTTTAGACTTTTCTTCTTGAGCCAATCTTTGATCTAAAAATTCTAAATCTTCCTTGCGGTGCTCTAGAGTGTATTTGATTATGTATTTGATGAATTCCTCCGCCAAATCCATATTTTCATCTAACTCAACAAAAGCCATCTCAGGTTCTATCATCCAGAATTCTGATAGGTGGCGAGTAGTGTTAGAATTCTCAGCACGGAAAGTTGGTCCGAAAGTATAAACCTGACCTAAAGCCATAGCAGCAGTTTCTGCTTCTAATTGACCAGATACAGTAAGGTTTGTTGCCTTTCCAAAGAAATCTTTAGAGAAATCTACTTTACCATCTTCAGTTTTTGGAAGATCATTTAGTTTAAGGTTTGTTACTTGGAACATTTCTCCTGCACCTTCTGCATCAGAACCAGTGATAATAGGAGCGTTATAATAGAAGAAACCTTTCTCGTTGAAGAAGTTATGAACAGCATAAGCCAAAGTGTGGCGAACTCTCATAACGGCTCCAAATAAATTTGTACGTGGACGTAAGTGAGCTATTTCTCTAAGAAATTCTAATGAGTGACGTTTAGGTTGAAGAGGATATTGCTCAGGATCAGAATCACCAAGAATTTCAATTTTATTTACAAGTAACTCTACTTTTTGTCCTTTACCTTGGCTCTCTACCAATGTTCCTTCTACCGAAACAGCAGCACCAGTTGTTATCCTTTTTAGAGTTTTCTCGTCAGTGTTTTCGAAATCAACAACACATTGTAAATTATTTATCGATGATCCGTCGTTTAAAGCGATAAATCTATTGCTTCTAAAAGTTCTAACCCAACCTTTAACTAATACGTCTATTTGAGTGTTTTCTGAGTTGACTAAATCAACAACTCTACTACGTTTAATCTCCATTCTTTTCTATTTTAGGGATCAAGGATTCTATTGTTCCTTGTGTTTTTATAATCATAATTTGGCTAGCAAAAGTAATATTTTTTTGCGACTATGCTAAATGCTAAAGTTTGTATGCTCGCAACAGTTAATTTAATCAAATCAACGAGAGTAGATATTTTCCATATCCACTTTTAATTAGTGGTTTTGCTAGTTTTTCTAATTGAGTTGCATCTATAAATCCTTGCTTGAAAGCAATCTCTTCTATACAACCTATTTTTAAACCTTGGCGTTCTTCAATTACTTCCACAAACTGACCAGCTTGCATTAGCGATGAGAAAGTACCAGTATCAAGCCACGCAGTACCTCTGTCTAATATGCCAACTTTAAGTTTATTTCTTTCTAAGTATATTTTGTTTACATCAGTTATTTCGTATTCTCCACGCGGTGATGGTTTCAGGCTTTTAGCAATTCCTACAACATCATTGTCGTAAAAGTATAATCCTGGTACAGCAAAGTTCGATTTTGGATTCTCAGGTTTCTCTTCTATAGAAATAGCGATGTTATTTTCATCGAATTCTACAACACCATATCTTTTAGGATTTGAAACGTGGTATGCAAATACAACTCCGCCTTCGGGATTTTTATTTTTCTTCAATAAGTCTTCCATCTTAGAACCGTAGAAAATATTATCTCCAAGTATCAAAGCAACAGAATCATTACCAATAAATTCTTCTCCAATTACAAACGCTTGAGCAAGTCCGTTTGGAACTTCTTGAATTTTATAATTGAAATTGCATCCAAGACTTTTGCCATCACCTAAAAGTTTTTGGAATAATGGCATATCATGAGGAGTAGAAATTATCAAAATATCTTTTATACCTGCTCTCATCAGAGTAGAAAGCGGATAGTAAATCATTGGTTTGTCGTAAACTGGCATTAGTTGCTTGCTTACGGCTAATGTTAAAGGATGAAGTCTTGTTCCCGATCCTCCAGCTAAAATAATTCCCTTCATGTTTGTTTTCTTATGTTGAAAGCTAAATGCGTTGTAAAGATACAATTGTAATATAGATTAACCGAGTTTTAATTTAATTGCTATAACCATATTTTTTCTGTTATGATTGACGTATGAGGGGATTATGATGCTAAATTTTTGTTAATCTAAAAGAATAGAGCTTAAAAATCAGTAATTAATATTTAATTTGTAATGTTGTAAAAAATTGAAAAAATAATAAAATATGAAAAAAGTAATATTGGCATCCTTGATTCTAGCGTTTTCAGGGATATTTCAAGTAGTGAAAGCCGATGAGGGAATGTGGCTTCCTATGTTCATAAAGCGTTTGAATTACGTTGATATGCAGAAAGAAGGACTTCAGCTTACGGCAGAAGAAATTTATAGTATCAACCATTCAAGTTTGAAAGATGCAATTGTGCATTTCGATGGTGGATGTACTGCAGAAGTAATTTCTGATCAAGGTTTGTTGCTTACAAATCACCACTGTGGGTACGATGCTATTGCTAAGCATTCTACACCAGAGCACGATTACCTAACTAATGGTTTTTGGGCTTATAATAAATCTGAGGAATTAGAGAACGATGGAATGACAGTTTCTTTCCTAGACCACATGTCAGATGTTACTGATAAAGTAAATTCTGCATTAACTCCTGATATGACTGCTGCTCAACGCAAACAAAAGGTTCAGGAGATAATAGGTCAGATTTCTAATGAAGCTTCAGAGAATGGAAAATTTAAAGCTAGAGTAGCATCGTTTTTCAATGGAAACGAGTTTTATCTTTTCGTTTACAAAATTTATACTGACATACGTTTGGTAGGAGCTCCACCATCATCAATAGGTAAATTTGGAGGAGATACTGACAACTGGATGTGGCCACGTCATACAGGCGATTTTTCTATGTTCCGTATATATGCAAACAAAGACAACGAGCCTGCAACATATTCAAAAGATAATGTTCCTTACAAGCCTGCTTACCACTTGCCAATAAGCTTAAAAGGAGTTCAAGATGGAGACTTTGCAATGATAATGGGTTACCCAGGTAGCACAGATCGTTACCTTACATCTTGGGGAGTACAACAAAAGATTGGAGTAGAATATCCTGCATTTGTAGCTTCACGTGATTTGAAGTTGAAAGTAATGAAAGAGTTTATGGATGCTGATGCGAGTGTTCGTATAAACTATGCTCCAAAATATGCTCAAACAGCAAACTATTGGAAGAATAGAATAGGGATGATTAATGCCCTTACAGAAAATGGAACGGTTGCTAAAAAAGAAAAAATAGAGGCAGACCTTGAAGAATGGATAAATGCCAATCCTGAAAGAAAGAAGGAATACGGTAATGTTTTCGACATTATAAAAAACTACTACGCTACAACTGATAAAACTATTGCTGGCGATCAGTATTTGATGGAAGCAGGAATTATGGGTTCTAGTTTCGGATTGTTCAATTTGCGTATTAATCAGAAATTGGGAGCTCTAGCGCAAGCACCAGATGAAGAAGCTGCTAAAAAAGCTATGGACGATATTAAAACTTACATTGACGAGTTTTATGCAGATATATCTCTTCCACTTGAGAAAGAATTAACTTCAAAAATGTGGGCGTTTTATTATAAAAATGCTCCTATAGAACAACAGCCAGAAGAGTTTGTGAACATCGTAAAAGAATACAATTCTGATTTTGATGCATTGGCAGATTCTATTTTTACTACATCGGTTTTAACAAACAAAGAAAGATTGATGGATGTAATTTCAAACTTGAAGGATGAGAAAACTCGTGATATCCTTAAAAACGATATTGGTATCAGAGCATACTATTCTTTCTTGGCACAGTATTTTATTAATGGATCTTCAAATCCAGAAAGAGTTGCATTGAAAGATTCTTTGACAGGAGCCAACAGACTTTTTGTTAAAGCTTTAAGAGAAGCAAACCCTGATAAAAAATACTATCCAGATGCTAACTCAACTATGCGTTTAACATACGGACAGGTAATGAGCTATGAGCCTAAAGATGGAGTAGAGTACAAGTATTACACAACTCTTAAGGGTGTAATGCAAAAAGAGGATCCTAACAATCCTGAATTTGTGGTTGCTCCAAAATTGAAAGAGCTTTACGAAAATAAAGATTTCGGTCAGTATGCTGACGCTGATGGAAAGATGCACGTAGCCTTTTTAACTAACAATGATATTACTGGAGGTAATTCAGGTTCGCCAGTTATTAATGGCAAAGGAGAGCTAATTGGTGCTGCATTTGATGGTAACTGGGAAGCAATGAGTGGAGATATTGAATTCTCAAAAGAGTTGCAACGTACAATTTCTGTTGATGTTCGTTACATTCTTTTCATTATCGATAAATACGCTGGAGCTACAAACTTAATAGATGAAATGACTTTGGTTAAGTAATGTAGTCTATCAAAATATCTTTTTAATAGCCCTTCTGCATTCGTGCGGGAGGGCTTTTTTGTGGGAAATGGTTAAGTTAAGACGCAAAAAAAAGCTTCAGTCTATAGTTAAATAGACCGAAGCTTTATGATTCTTTTAAAGAAATATGATATTATTTTCTAGTTCTGTATTGAGCGTCAATTACAGCAATACTAATCATATGTACAATTTCATCTACACTTGAGTGAAGTTGAACTATATGCACAGATTTGTTTAATCCCATCAATATAGGACCCACATTCACAACTCTATTATCTATCTCTTTTAATAGTTTGTATGAGATATTTGCTGAGTCAAGATTTGGGAAAATTAAGATGTTAGCACTTTCATCAGCTAAATCAGAGAAAGGAAAACGTTCTTTCATCATCTCTTTATTTATAGCAAAATCAGACTGAACTTCTCCATCAACTACCAAATCTGGATTTTCTCTTTTTAAGATTTTCAACGCTTTTGACATACGAGTAGCATAAGGTACATCTGAAGATCCAAAGTTAGAATGCGATAGTAATGCCATGCGTGGAGTGAATCCGAAATTCTTAGCTAGATTTGCTGTTAGTTTTCCAATTAGAGCGATATCATTCTCATCAGGGATAGTGTTAATTGCTGTGTCTGAGAAGAATAGAGGGCCTTTTTTTGTTAGTAGCAAGTTACAAGCAGCTACTTTGTCTATGCCTTCCTCTAAGTCTATAGTGTGAAGAATAGGACGTAAAACACTAGGGTAGCTTCTAGAATAACCAGAAATCATTGTATCAGCATAACCTTTTTTTACCATGGCAGCTGCAAAATAATCTCTACTTCTTACCAATCGTTTAGCCTCGTCTAAAGTTATACCCTTACGCTTTCTGTTTTCGTATAAATCATAAGCGAATTCCTCCATCAATTCATTGTTGCTACATTCTTTAGGGTTCATTATCTGAGGTTTGAAATCTAATCCTAGAGTTTGTATTATAGAGGTTATTTTTACTCTATCTCCTAAAAGAACAGGAGTTATCATCTTTTCTTCAGTAGCAATTTGTGCTGCTTTAATAATGTTAATCTGGTCTCCTTCAGCAAAAACTACTTTTTTAGGATCAGATTTAGCTGAATTCTGAATTCTTCGGATGATTTTGTGTTCCCATCCCATTCTTTCCAATAACTCTTCTTCGTATTTGTCCCAATCTAAAATTGGTTTAGTGGCAACACCCGAATCCATTGCAGCTTTTGCAATTGCTGGTGGTACAGAAGTAATAAGTCTCTGGTCGAAAGGTTTTGGTATAATATAATCTTTACCAAAAGTTAAACTTTTAAGGTTGTATGCTTCGGCAACTTGCTCCGGAACAGGCTCTTTTGCGAGATTTGCAATAGCATAAACCGCAGCAATTTTCATTTCCTCATTAATTTTCTTAGCTCCACAGTCTAGCGCACCACGGAAAATAAAAGGGAATCCTAGTACGTTGTTAACTTGATTAGGAGTGTCAGAACGACCTGTACCCATTATTACGTCAGGTCTAGTTTCAATAGCTAAATCGTAATCAATTTCTGGTGTAGGATTTGCCATTGCAAAAACTATAGGATCTTTGGCCATAGTTTTTAGCATCTCAGGAGTTAAGATGTGACCTTTAGAAAGCCCAATAAATACATCTGCATCTTTCACGCCATCAGCAAGAGTGTTAATGTCTCTATCTGTTGCAAATTCTGCTTTTTGTTCAGAAAGGTTAGATCTATCTTTACGAATTATACCTTTGCTATCAGTCATCACAATATTCTCTGCTTTTGCACCTATTGATTTGTACAAACGAGTACAAGATATTGCAGCTGCTCCTGCTCCACTGATAACTATTTTTACATCCTCAATCTTCTTGCCAGTTAATTCTACTGCATTTATTAGGGCAGCAGCAGAAATAATTGCCGTTCCATGCTGGTCGTCGTGCATTACAGGAATATCCAATTCCTCTTTAAGTCTTCTTTCTATTTCAAAAGCTTCGGGAGCTTTTATATCCTCTAGGTTTATACCTCCAAAAGTAGGAGCTATATTTTTTACAGTTTCAATAAATGCATCAACATCTGTAGTGTCTATTTCTATATCAAATACATCTATGTCAGCAAATATTTTGAATAACAATCCTTTTCCTTCCATTACAGGTTTTCCTGCCAATGCACCAATGTTACCAAGTCCTAAAACAGCAGTACCATTCGAGATTACCGCTACCAAGTTTCCTTTTGCAGTGTACTCGTTTGCTAATTCTGGATTTTTCTCTATTTCTAAACATGGCTCAGCTACTCCTGGTGAATATGCTAATCCTAAGTCTCGTTGTGTGCTGTGTCTTTTTGTTGGAACTACTTGAATTTTACCCTTTCGCCCTGATGAGTGATATTTCAACGCATCTTCTCTTAATGAACTCATAATATTTTATTTATGTATATGAATAGTTTTTGTGTCTATTGATAAATTATTTTCGATACTAATTTATTTAGATTTTCTATTTGGTTGTAAAAAAGGTATATGTTATTTATCATGATTTCAAAAAAAAGAGGCTACCCTTTTTGGATAGCCTCTTGTAAAACAAAAGTATTGTTGAGCGTTTAATGTTCTGCTTCTTGAGCATCAACAACCGCAATAGTAGCCATATCTATAATTTCTCTTGTAGAACTAGAAATTTGAAGAACATGAATAGGCTTTTTAAGTCCCATTACAATTGGTCCTATCGCTTCAGATGACCCTATTGATTGTAAAGTTTTGTAAGTAATATTTCCTGATGAAAGATTAGGGAATATAAGTGTATTTACATCTTTATCTGCCAATTTAGAACTAGGACATCTTCCTTTACGCAAATCTTTATTTAGAGCAAAATTGGCTTGCATCTCTCCATCAATTATTATATCAGGATATTTTTCGTGTATAATTGATACAGCTTTCTTTGCTTTAATAGATGAAGCACCTTTTGCAGACCCGAAGTTAGAATAAGATAGCATTGCCATAATAGGTTTAACTCCAAATGCTTCAACTTTTTCATTTGTTAGTAATGCGATGTCAACTAGCTCTTCGGCAGTAGGGTTGATGTTTATACTTGTATCTGCAAAGAAATAATGACCTTTCTTTGTTCTAAGTAAATACATCCCTGCAATTTTATTTACATCATCGCGCTTGCCTACAATTTTCAATGCAGGACGTATAACATCAGCATATGGAGAAGAAACTCCTGAAATCATTGCGTCAACATCTCCTGATTCTACCATTGCAGCTCCAAAGTAATTCTTGTCACCCATCAATCTGCATGCTTCCTCTCTAGATACACCACTTCTACCACGCTTACTAAAAACGATTTCAGCATATTTCTGCCTCAATTCTTTTGTGTCATCGCAGTTATTATCAAGAATCTCTAAATCAGAAATGTCAATATTGTGCTCTGCAGCAGTTTGATTTATTTTTTTCTTAACTCCTACTAGAACAGGGAATGCTATTTTTTCATCTTTAATGATTCTTGCTGCTTGTAGAATATTTTTATTGTTAGCATCACTAAATACAATGCGTTTAGGGTTTGCTTTTGCTTTAGCAGTCATACCACGCATAATTGCATGGTCAATTCCCATACGCTCTAACAATTGCTCATTATATGCATCAAAATCTTCGATTGGTTTGCGGGCAACACCCGATTCCATTGCTGCTTTTGCTATTGCTGCAGGCACACGCTCAATCAAACGAGAATCTAGTGGAGTTGGTACAATGTATTTTCTACCAAAAGACATGTTTTCGTTGTTGTAAGCTTTCTTTACCATATCAGGAACTGGCTCTTTTGCTAAATCAGCAATTGCACGAACAGCAGCCATTTTCATCTCTTCGTTTATGGCAGTAGCTCTAACATCTAATGCGCCTCTGAAAATATATGGGAAACCAAGTACGTTATTTATTTGGTTAGGATAGTCAGATCGACCAGTGGCCATAATTACATCACTTCTTGTTGCTACAGCTTCGTCATAAGAAATTTCAGGAGTAGGGTTGGCCATTGCAAAAACAATAGGATCTTTTGCCATTGATTTCAGCATGTGAGGCTTTAAGATGTTTCCGGCAGAAAGTCCTAAGAATACATCAGCACCCTTAATTCCTTCTTCCATTGTAGTAATATCGCTATCTATAGCAAATTCTTCATTAACGATATCTAAATCTGTTCTTTTGGTAGTAAGAATACCATTAACATCGGCCATTATAATATTTTTAGGATCAACGCCTAATAGCTTGTACATTCTAGTACATGCACACGCTGCAGCTCCTGCACCACTTACAAATAGTTTGATATCTTTAATGTCCTTGCCTACAATTTCTAGGGCGTTTAATAAACCTGCTCCCGAAATTATCGCAGTACCGTGTTGATCGTCGTGCATTACAGGAATATCCAATTCTGCTTTTAGTCTATTCTCAATCTCAAAACATTCAGGAGCTTTTATATCCTCTAGGTTTATACCTCCAAATGTAGGAGCAATAGCTTTTACAGTATTTACAAAGTCATCTATGTTAGTTTGATTAACTTCTATATCGAAAACATCAATATCAGAGAAAATTTTGAATAATAATCCTTTACCTTCCATAACAGGCTTCCCTGCTACGGCACCAATGTCTCCAAGTCCTAAAACTGCTGTTCCGTTCGAAATAACGCCAACTAAATTTCCTTTAGCAGTGTATTTGTATGCTTCTTCAGGATCTTTCTTTATTTCTATACAAGGCTCAGCTACTCCTGGGCTATATGCTAATGATAAATCTCTTTGAGTTCTGTGGTGTTTTGTTGGTACAACCTGAATCTTTCCAGGTCTGCCTTTTGCGTGATAATTTAACGCATCTTGTTTAGTTGCTTTTGACATTTTAAGCTATAAATTATTTTTCGTTGGTTCTTTTAATTCGTGTAAAACATGAAGTTGTTATTTGTTTTACGGTTGGTAAAATTATCTAGTTTTTTTATTCTACATGAAAAATCATATATGTTATTTGTCATATATGTCGATGTTTATTTATAGGTGATTGTCTGTGAGTGTTTGCGCTTTAGATAATTAATCTGATGGTGCTTTTCTATAAAGCATTAGTTTTATGTTTTTATTATGCATGCATAATTTTATTGCAAGATTCTTTTTTAAGAAAATGGAATTTAATATATTCGTTACACCATATTTTTAATGAAAATCAACTTTTAATAAATTATACTAAAACAAACTTCAGTTTTATTGAATTAAAACTAGTAAATAGGAAAAGTAGTAGTATATTTAATAATGAAGCATACATAGTTTTAGATAGATAAAACAGTAAGAAATATTAAAAAAACAAAACCAACAAGATAAAACCAAAAAGATATGAAGGTATTAGTTTGCATCGGTCACGTGCCTGACACTACATCAAAAATTAATTTCACAAATAACGACACTGAATTCGATACTAATGGAATTCAGTTTGTAATAAATCCGCATGATGAGTTTTCGTTAGCTAAAGCAATGTTCTTGAAAGAAAAACAAGGAGCTACATTAACTGTAGTTAATGTGGGATTGGCTGCAACAGAACCAACTTTACGTAAAGCTCTTGCAATTGGAGCTGATAATGCAATTAGGGTAAATGCTGATCCTAAGGATAGTTTATTTGTTGCTAAGCAAATTGCTAAAGTAGCTAAAGATGGAGAATATGACATGGTATTAGCGGGTAAAGAATCTATTGATTATAATGGAGGAATGGTACCTGGCTTGGTTGCCGCTATTTTAGGACAGCCTTTTGTAAATGCAGTGATAGGATTAGAGATAGAAGGTAATAAAGCTACCGTTGTTAGAGAAATTGATGGAGGTACAGAAACTGTTAGTGCAGAAATGCCATTGGTTGTTGCCGGACAAAAAGGATTGGTAAAAGAAGAAGAACTTCGTATTCCAAATATGAGAGGAATAATGATGGCTCGAAAAAAGCCACTTACTGTTGTAGAACCAGATTCAGATGATACAATGACTGATTTTGTTAAGTTTGAAAAGCCTGCTGCAAAAGCTGCTTGTAAAATGGTTTCAGCAGATAATGTTGGAGAATTAATTGATTTACTTCACAACGAAGCAAAAGCAATTTAAGAAAAGTCAAAATTATTAATCATCAAAAATTAGAAAATATGTCAGTTTTAATATATGCAGAGTCTTGGGATGGGAAGTTTAAGAAAAGCAGTTTCGAAGCAGTTTCTTATGGCTATGACCTAGCTCAAAAAATGAATTCAGATGCTATTGCAGTTACAATAAATGCCGATAGTGTAGAAGAGTTGTACAAGTATGGTGCAAGCAAAGTAATTACTATTAATGACGATACTTTAAAGAATTTTGCAAGTAATACTTTTGCAGATGCAATTAAGCAGGTAGCAGATTCAGTAGGTGCTCATACAGTTGTAATGGTAGCATCATCTAATGTGAATACTTTCTCTCCTATTTTAACTATACAATGGAATGCGTCTTTAGCTACGGGAGTTATGGCAGAGCCTACATCTTTTGATCCATTTACAGTTAATAGAAAAGTATTCTCTAATAAAGCACATGCAGATGTAGTTTTAACAAAGGATAATAAAATTTTAGTGGTAGCTCAGAATTCATTTGGAGTTAAAGAAAATGAAGTTTCTGGTACTACTGAAGCTCAATCTGTTTCGGTACCTGAGCCAAATGTTACTGTAGAAGGAGTACAGATGGCATCAGGAAAAGTAAACCTAATGGATGCTGAGATTGTGGTGTCGGCAGGTAGAGGATTGAAAGCTCCAGAAAATTGGGGAATGATTGAAGAAATGGCTGATTTACTTGGTGCCGCTACTGCTTGTTCTAAACCTGTTTCTGATATTGGATGGCGTTCACACGAGGAGCACGTAGGTCAAACAGGAAAAAATATAGCTCCAAACTTGTATTTTGCAATAGGTATCTCTGGTGCAATTCAGCATGTTGCAGGTATAAATTCGTCTAAAGTAATTGTGGCAATCAATACAGATGATGAAGCACCAATATTTAAAGCTGCTGATTACGGTATAGTTGGCGATGCGTTTAAGGTTGTGCCTCAGCTTATTGAGAAAATTAAAGAGCTAAAAGGATAGTCAATTCCTTTTTGAAATTACGTTTGGTAATAGGGATACAATTTCAATTAAAATTGTAAATTGCCACTCTGATTAGATTTAGAGCTGGGAAAGAAATAAGAACATAATCTATTCAGATTTATTTCTTAAATCTTTTCTGGCTTTTTTAATTTTTAAGATCAAATGAGTTTAATAAAACTTTCAGTTAGAGGAATATCGTATAGTCAAACTCAATCGGGTGCTTATGCACTTATTTTGAGTGAGGAATCGGGAACGAGAAAACTTCCTATAATCATAGCTAAGACCGAAGCACAGTCTATATCTATAGCATTGGAGGCTAATATAAAGCCACCTAGACCATTAACGCACGATCTTTTCAAAAATTTCGCAGATAAGTTTGGTATTGTTGTCAAAGAGGTGATTATCCACAAGTTGATTGATGGAGTTTTCTTCTCTAGTTTGGTGTGTGTTAAGGATGATAAAGAAGTACTTCTAGATTCTCGTACATCTGATGCTGTAGCACTTGCAATAAGGTTTAATGCACCTATATATACCTACAAAATGATACTAGATCAAGCAGGTATAAATCTTAATATAGAAAAACAAAAGCCAAAAGCAGCGGTAGAAAACGAAACTGAATTTGTGGTAGATTTAGAGAGAGTTAAAGAAGAAGCTTCTTTTAATTTGGCTGATTTAAGTGTTCAGGAATTAGAACGTTTGCTTGAAGTAGCTATCGAGGAAGAGAATTACGAGGAAGCTGCTAAGTTGAGAGATGAAATAGAAAAGAGAAAATAATATGAGTATAAAACTTAGATTAACGATACTGAATTTTTTAGAATTCTTTGCTTGGGGAGCTTGGTTGCTTTCAGCAGGAGCGTATATGTACGTTACTTTGAAATTCACAGGATTGCAAATTGGTGCAGTTTACGGAACTCTAGGGCTTGCATCATTATTTATGCCAGCTATAATGGGGATTATTGCTGATAAATGGCTTAATGCTGAAAGAGTTTTTGGTATTAGTCATATCATTTTAGGACTACTACTTTTTTACATTACTCAGGTACAAGATTTTAATACTTTCTATGCTATTATTCTTCTTATATCGATGTTTTATATGCCAACTATCGCGTTAGATAATTCTATCTCTTATGCTATTTTAGAAAGGTATAAATTCGATATTATTAAAGATTTCCCTCCAATACGTGTATGGGGAACAGTAGGATTTATACTAGCAGCATGGATAGTAGATATGTCAGGATGGAAAGTAGGGTATGAACAATTTATAGTGTCAGGAATCGCATCAATTGTACTAGGATTATATTCTTTTACTTTGCCAGCAGTTCCTCCTTCAGCTTCGTCAGAAAGCAAAACAATTGTTCAGCGTTTAGGACTCGATGCTTTTTCTCTTTTCAAAGAAAAGAAGATGGCTATTTTCTTTATATTCTCTATGTTATTAGGGGCTACACTTCAAGTTACTAATATTTGGGGAGTACCATTCTTAGAAGATTTTGCTAAAGATTATCAAGGTTACTTTGCTGTTGAGCATTCATTGTTTTTAATGACTTTATCGCAGATTTCAGAAACAGTTTTCATACTTACAATTCCTTTTTTCTTAAAGAAGTTTGGAATAAAGAGAGTTATGATAATGAGTATGCTAGCATGGGTAATTAGATTTGCTTTCTTTGGAATTGGTAACCCTGGAGCGGGACTTCCTTTCTTAATACTTTCGATGATAATTTATGGAATGGCATTCGATTTCTTCAATATATCAGGATCGTTATTTGTAGAGAAAGAGGCAAAACCATCAATGAGATCTAGTGCTCAGGGATTGTTTATGATAATGACAAATGGATTAGGAGCAATATTCGGAGCTTATGCAAGTGGTTTCATTGTTGATTATTTTTCAGAAGGAGCAGATAGAGATTGGTTTACTATTTGGATGATTTTTGCAGCTTACTCGTTGATAGTAACAATATTGTTCGCGATTTTATTCAAATACAAACATGTACCAGAAGAAGATAGCGATAAGCAAAAGGCTTAGA
>CAZIYK010000016.1:14343-15513 GCA_964543445.1 uncultured Flavobacteriales bacterium | reverse complement strand
AAAACTAAATGAACCTCAACAACTTCCTTGAGTTCCTTTAAATAAAGAAAATATAATGTCAAAAAAAATAGCTCTAATAACAGGAGTAACAGGTCAGGATGGAGCATATTTAAGTGAGCTTCTATTAAAAAAAGGATATGAAGTTCACGGCTTAAAACGAAGATCGTCTCTTTTTAACACTGATAGAATAGACCATATTTACCAAGATCCACACGTAGATAATCAGAACTTCATACTTCACTATGGCGATATGACTGATTCTGCAAATCTTATAAGTATTGTGCAGAAAGTTCAGCCTGACGAAATTTACAATTTGGCAGCTATGAGTCATGTTCAGGTTTCTTTTGAAACTCCTGAATATACAGCTAATGCCGATGGTCTTGGTACTCTGCGATTGTTAGAAGCAATAAGAATACTTGGTTTAGAAAAGAAGACGAGAATTTACCAAGCTTCTACATCTGAATTATACGGTTTGGTTCAGGAGGTTCCTCAAAAAGAAACTACTCCCTTTTATCCACGTAGTCCTTACGCTGTTGCCAAGATGTACGCTTACTGGATAACTGTAAATTACCGCGAAGCGTATGGAATATATGCATGTAACGGAATTTTATTTAATCACGAATCGCCTGTTAGAGGAGAAACTTTCGTTACTCGTAAAATCACAAGAGCTACTTCTAGAATTGCACTCGGTCTTCAGGATAAAATATATCTTGGAAACCTCGATGCAAAACGCGATTGGGGACATGCCAAAGATTACGTACGAATGATGTGGATGATTCTACAAGCCGAAAAACCAGAAGATTGGGTAATAGCAACAGGAATTACAACTACAGTTAGAGATTTTGTAAAACTTGCATTCGGAGAAGTTGGAATAGAATTAGAATTTAAAGGTGAAGGTGTCGATGAAAAAGGATATATAAAAGCATGCAACAATCCTAATTATCAATTAGAAATTGGTAAAGAAGTTGTATCTGTTGACCCACGATATTTCCGTCCAACAGAGGTTGAATTACTTATTGGAGATGCTACAAAGGCACACACTAAATTAGGATGGACTCCAGAATACGACCTTGCAGGTTTGGTAAAAGACATGATGCAGAGCGATATAAAACTTATGAAAAAAGATCAGTATCTGAAGGATGGTGGGTATGAAACTTTAAACTACTACGA
>CAZIYK010000016.1:3026-14243 GCA_964543445.1 uncultured Flavobacteriales bacterium | reverse complement strand
AAAATATACATAGCGGGCCACCGAGGATTAGTCGGCTCAGCAATAATAAAAAATCTAAAATCAAAAGGGTATTCTAACTTCGTTACTAGAACCCATTCTGAATTAGATCTTACAAATCAGCAAGCAGTGGCAGACTTCTTTGCAGAAGAAAAACCTGAGTACGTGATATTAGCTGCTGCAAAAGTTGGTGGAATTGTTGCAAACAACACCTACCGAGGTGAATTCATCTACGAAAACTTGATGATACAAAACAACGTTATTCATCAGAGTTACCTTAATGGAGTTAAAAAGCTTTTATTCCTAGGAAGTACTTGTATTTATCCTAAAAATGCTCCTCAACCTATGAAGGAAGAATATCTTCTTACATCAGAACTTGAATACACAAACGAGCCTTATGCCCTAGCAAAAATTGCAGGTATTAAAATGTGTGAGAGCTACAATATTCAATATGGAACAAATTTCATTTCTGTTCAGCCTACGAATCTATACGGACCTAACGATAATTTCGACCTAGAAAAATCTCATGTTTTACCAGCACTAATTCGTAAAATGCACCTAGGTAAAGCACTTGAAAATAATGATTGGAAAACACTAAGAGCAGATTTAAATAAATTACCTATTGAAGGAATTGACGGTAATGCCACTGAAAAAGAAATTTTAAACAAATTAAACAAATACGGACTTACACGTCATTCTGAGCGTAGCTTTAGCGAAGTCGAAGAATCTATTAGTGACAGTAACAATGTAAAAGTTGAGATTTGGGGAAGCGGGAAACCTTTACGCGAATTCCTTTGGAGCGAAGATATGGCAGACGCCTGTGTACATTTAATGGAAAATGTTGATTTTGTAGACATTGTCAACATTCGTCATTCCGACCGACTAAAAGGAGTGGAGGAATCTGTTGAAAGCAATAGATATACCCTTCCTGAAAACTGCAAAACTCCTCTCAACGAAAGCCCGAATCAAAATACAAAGAGCCAGGAAATCAAAAACACCCACATAAACATAGGTACAGGTAAAGAAATCTCAATAAAAGAACTTGCAGAAACAATTAAAAAAATAGTAGGATTTAAAGGAGAGCTATATTTCAACACAGACAAACCAGATGGTACAATGCGTAAACTGACTGATTCATCAAAACTAGAATCGCTTGGTTGGAAATATAAGGTTGAATTACAAGAAGGCATTAGTAAGATGTATGATTGGTACATTTCAAAATAATTAAGCAAATAACACTATTTTTAAGGGGAGTTTCATTTAAAATGAGGCTCCCTTTTATTTTTACTTTTATAGCCGTAATTACCTTTTTTAGTTACATTTGTCTATTAAAATAATTCAGTACCAAACTGAGAATGAATAAAGGATATTCTAAATACATTAGACCATTAACTGTTATAATAGATTTAATAATATTAAATCTGTTATTCTATTTTCTAATAGTTCAACCAGGTTATATAACAGGTAAGGATTTAGTAATAGATTACACTAAATATCCTCGTTTTTATATAGCTATAAATATAGGATGGTTAATGATAGCTTACATTGTTAAGCTATATAACGTATATCGATTTTCACGGTTGGCTAAAATTTTGAGAAATTTAAGCAATCAAGTTTTAATATTTTTCTTACTTTTTTCATCATTATATGCTTGGTCTTACCTACTTCTAGATAAAATAGCAATCCTAATTTTTATTGCAGTTCTATCATTTACACTACTTATATTTCGACTTGCTCTATTTTTCGGTCTTAGAAATTATAGATCTTATGGGAAAAACTATAGAAGAGTTGTAATAGTTGGATACGATGAAAACTCTATTCAACTTTATAATTTTTTCAGAAAAAAAACAGAATATGGCTATAAAGTCAGGGGCTTTTTCTCAAATACAAATACTGATAATTCTTCATTAATTAGGGGTAAAGTAAACGAAGCAAAAGAATATGTTTTAAATAATAGAATAGACGAAATATACTGTAGTGTTAATGCATTAACCTCCGATGAAATTAAAGATTTAATCAACTTTGCAGATAACAATTTAAAGGTAATAAAATTTATACCTGATAGTAAAGGCATCTACGACGGTAGAGAACTTAAAGTACAATATTATGATATTCAACCAATAATAGTTTTACGAGAAAATCCTTTCGACGACCCTGTAAACAAATGGATAAAAAGAATATTTGATATAATTTTTTCTTCATTTGTTATTATTTTCGTTCTCTCATGGCTTGTACCTATACTCGGTTTTCTCATAAAAAGAGAATCTAAAGGGCCTATATTTTTCAAACAAAAAAGGAGTGGCCTCGATAATCAAGAATTTGAAGTTTATAAGTTCCGCTCTATGGGAGTAAACAGAAATGCAGATAAACAACAGGCCACAAAAAATGATCCTAGAATTACTAAGATTGGTGCATTTCTAAGAAAGAGTAGCATTGATGAACTTCCACAATTTATTAACGTTTTTAAAGGAGAAATGTCTGTTGTTGGTCCACGTCCACACATGATAAGTCATACCGATTTCTATTCTAAAAAAATCGATAAATTTATGGTAAGGCATACAGTTAAACCAGGCATTACTGGTCTTGCACAGGTACTCGGATTTAGAGGGGAAACAGAAACAGTATCTAAAATGAGAGCTAGAGCTAGAATGGATAGGTTCTATATTGAAAACTGGTCTATATTTCTAGATATTAGAATAATATTACTGACTATATACAACGCCATAAAAGGAGAAAAAGAAGCTTATTAAAGTCCTATACTTCCACTCCTAATTGTTTTTCAATCTGTTAAACAAAAACCAAACAACATACTTCAAAGTGTATTTTTTACACAAAAACACTAATGAATACTTGTTCATTAAGATTGTTTTTGTAATTTTGCAGCCGCTTAATTAAAATTTCATTGCCAAATGATTAAAAAAAGATGTATTTTTAGTTCAACCAAAAAATATTACTTATGCAAAAAATAAAAATCACATTTTTACTTGTTTTTTTTAGTTCTATTTCTGCTTTTGCACAACTAAAAATGGATGTTAGTGGTAACTATAACCTACCCTTTTCAACTAACTTTGGTGATAAATTTGAAAATGGTTACGGTGGGTCTGGAGAGATTTTTTACTATATAAATAATACCGGATTTAGTGCATCTTTTCTTTTCGGAATAAACACATTTAGAGCCACATCAGAATACGAACAAGAATTAGAAGAAAGCAACCCTACTATTTTTGATTACGATTATAGAATTGATTTCTTCAGCATTCCAGTGCTTTTAGGTATAAATTACACAATGTTTCATGAAGAAAGATTCAATCTTAGATTAGGAGTTGATGCTGGTATTCAATTCATGGAGTTGAAAAAGAAACTAATTGGAAAATATGTTTCCGACACACATATAGACAATTACAACGAATTTGCTATTTACCCTAACATTGGTGTTTCTTACGAAATAAGCGACTCTATAGATTTATCATTAAAAAGTGGCTACAATCAAACTTTTGGCGATTTAGGGATATCTTACTTTGATTTCAGACTTGGTATTCAATACGAAATCTAACTCTGTACAACTAGAAATAGTTTCTTAACTAAAAAAATACGACAATGAATATAAGAATACTTCTGTTTTCATTTTTTATTTCTTCTGCTCTAAGTGTATATTCTCAGGAAATTACAGAGAATATGACTTTTGAAGAAGCATATCAATCAATGACTAACAATAATCTAGCGTTAAAAGGAGCTGATTCGGAGAAAAAATCAAATGAATATTTGAGAAAGACAACAAGAGGATTATATCTTCCAAGGATTTCGTTAAATGCAAACTATACAAAATTCGATTCAGATATAGGTGTAGATATAAGTGCTGTAACAGGTGCTGCAGGTGGTATTGGAATTGTACCAAGTGGAAATCTACTTACCCCAAGCAAGTTAGTTATTCAAAAAGAACAAGTTGCTATTGCTAGTATCGATATGATATGGCCAATATTTACTGGTGGTAAAATTATGGCGGCTAACAAAGCCATGGATGCCAAGATCGATGAAGCTGAATTCAAAATAGATCAGAAAAAAAGCGAATTAAATACCGAGTTAGTTGAACGATATTATGGTTATAGATTAGCTACTAGAGCAGTTGATCTTTATCAAGATGTATTAGATGCAATGTTATTACATCAAAGAGATGCACAAAAGCTTGAAGAAAATGGTATGATTTCTAAAGCTCAAAAGCTTTATGCTGATTTATCTGTTTCTAAAGCACAAGCAGAACTTAATCATGCAAAAAATACTCAGAATACAGTAGCTGAAGCTTTAAAAAATACCATAGCTCAAAATCATCCAGTCAATCCAACGTCAGAATTATTTTTAAATGATCACATTGAACCTGTAGAATTTTTTATAAATGCTGCTTTAGAAAACAATCCACTACTAAAAGAGGTAGATTCTAAAAAAGAGCTTGCAAAGCAAATGCATAATATATCTACAAGTGATTACCTTCCTACTGTAGCTATTGTTGGAAATAAAATTCTTGCAGACTATCAGTTATCGGAAACTATTCCTAATTGGTTTGTTGGTGTTAACTTAAGATGGACTCTTTTTGATGGAATGGCAAGATCTAACAAAGCACTAGCATCTAAAGCCACTATGGATAGAGTAGATTTCTTACAGGCAAAAGCTAAAGAGGATATTTCTACACTTGTAAATAAACTTTACAATGATTTGACTTCATGCGTAGATCAACTTAATGATTTAAATACAACTTACAAGTTTGCAGTAGAGTACGAAAGAGTTACTCAAAAAGCTTTTAGCGAAGGTTTTGCTACTTCAAAAGATGTAGTAGATGCTCAATTAGTACTCAACAAAGTAAAAGTTGGAAGACTTAAAATAATGAATGACTATGTATTATCTCTAGCTAAATTGCTACAGTACTCTGGTAAACCTGAGTTGTTCTTGGAATACAGCCACAAAGAAGACAGAGAACGTGAAAATTTCGCTGACAATACACAGAAAATCGAACAAACAAAAGAATAAGAAGATAACGTATTACCAATACATAAATTAAAGAATATGAAATCAAAAAATATAATAATAGTTGTTGTATCTGTAATCGTACTTACACTAGTAATTATTTCGGGATGGATAATGTCAACTCCTCCAGATGTAATACTACAAGGACAAGTTGAGGCAAAACACGTAAAAGTTTCTTCAAAAATACCTGGACGTATCCAAATGATATTTGTTAAGGTTGGATCGCAAGTTAGCAAAGGAGATACTTTATTAAAACTTGGAACTCCTGAATTGGATGCTAAGAGATATCAAGCTGAATCAGCTAGAAAAGCAGCAAATTCGCAAAGTAAAAAAGCACAAAAAGGAGCTAGAGAAGAGCAGATTCAAGGAGCTTATAATTTGTGGCAAAAAGCAAAAGCGGCAAAAGAAGTTTATAGCAAAACATATAATAGAGTTAAAAATCTTTATGACGATGGAGTTGTTCCTGCTCAGAAACTTGATGAAGTAACAGCAAAATACAAAGCATCAGTACAAGACGAGCAAGCAGCAAAAGCTATGTACGAAATGGCTAAAAAAGGTGCTAGAGAAGAAGACAAAGAAGGTGCAGCTGCATTGGTTGATCAGGTTGATGGAGTTTTACAAGAACTTGATTCTTATTTAAGTGAAGCAAACGTGAAATCGCCAATAACAGGTGAGGTTGCTAGTATCATATCAGAAGAAGGAGAACTTATTAACACTGGTTATCCAATAATAACTATAGTAGATTTAAAAGACTCATGGTTTGTATTCAATATTAGAGAAGATTATTTGAGTAAACTTAAAATGGGGCAAGAAATCACAGTTAAAGTTCCTGGAATTGGCGATAAAGAAGTAAAAGCGAAGATTAATTACATTAGTCCTCTAGGAGATTTTGCTACTTGGAAAGCTACTAAAACTTCAGGAGAATTTGATATGAAAACTTTCGAAGTTCACGCTGCTCCTGTAGAAGAGGTTGAAGGTTTAAGACCAGGAATGACTGCTCTTATTAATTGGAGTGAAATGAATGAGGTGAATGAATAATTAATGATTTTAAACGAAATAATAAATTTCAATCATTAACAGTCATTAGCGATAACTATATACAAAATGATGCTTTAGCTTCATTTTAAACACAACAGTTAAACATTTATTAAATAAATGAAAACAGGTTTAAAAGTAGTTTTACTTAGAGAAATAGAAAGAATAAAATCGGAGACTATCTACATTTGGATACTAGTAGCTCTTCCTATTTTTACGTTCATTCTTTTTCCTACTATGTTCGCTAATGGTAAGGCTGACAATTATTCTGTAGCAATATACGATGCGGACAATTCTCCTCTTTCAAGACAAATTATTTCTTGGATAGAAGCTACTCCCGAAGTACATTTTACAGATAAAGTTACATCCTTACACGAAGGAAAAAGACTTATTGAAAAAGGAGATGTATATGCTGTTCTTAAAATTCCTGAAGGACTAGAAGCTGGAGTTTATTCTGGAAGTCCTAAGAAAATGGTACTGTTTTACTCAAATGTAAATTTGAGTGCAGGAAGTGGAGTAAGTTCAGCAATACTGAGAACGGTTAAAACAATGTCGGCAGGTGCAAATCTTAAAAAAAGAATTGCAAAAAAGGAGATGTTCGACCAAGCGTTAAACAATGTACAACCTATACGACTTGACACTCATGCAATGTATAACCCTTACCTAAATTATGCTTATTTTTTGGTAAGTGGATTATTGCCTGTAATGCTTCTAATGTTTATACTTTCTACTACAATTTATGTTGTTGGAAGTGAATTAAAAAATAGTACGGCAGAAGAGTGGCTCGAAAAATCGAATGGGAGTATAATTGTTGCCCTAACAGGTAAATTATTACCATATACAGCAATTTTCATGTTTGAGGCATTTCTAATAGATTTAATCCTTAAATATATTGGCGTACCAAATAACGGATATAATTTGGTGTTATTAATCGCCACTGCCCTATTTGTTATAGCGTATCAAGCTATGGGAGTACTGATTATAGTTATTCTTCCGAATATCCGTTTAGCTTTGAGTATCGGAGCAATGTATGCTTCATTAGCGTTCTCTTTTGCAGGACTTACCTTCCCTCTTATGGCAATGGATGGAGTTATGCAAAAAATTGCCCTATTTTTTCCTTTTACGCACTACCTAAATATTTATATAGGTACAGAATTAAAAAATCTACCCCTTGCATACGTAATACATTCATTTATTGCATTACTGATTTTTATACTAGTTCCTTTATTTTTTGCTCCAAGGTTCAGAGCATTAGTGACTAAGGAAAAATATTGGGGAAAATCATAAATATTAATCTTAGAAGAAATATTTTGGATAATAAATTTAAATACAACACTATTAACACCCTTGTTAAAGTATGGCGCGATGAATATAAAAATATATTCAAAGATAGTGGTGTAATTACATTATTCATCTTAGCCGTTTTTGCTTACCCACTGATATATTCTTTTGCGTATAACAATGAGTTAGCCAAAGATGTGCCTGTAGTTGTTGTTGACCAAAGCAGAAGCGACCTAAGTAGAAAGTTTATATCTATGCTAGATGCTACTTTTGAGGTAAATGTAGTAGAAAAAACTAGCAACTTTAATGAAGGAATTGATTCCTTCGAAAAAGGAGATACCCGTGGAGTTATTTTAATTCCTAAAGATTTCGAAAAGAAGATTTTAAACTTCGAAACTGCTACGATATCTTTATATGCTGATGCTGCATACATGATTATATACAAACAAGTCCTTGTAGCTTCAACTTATACCGTAGGTACTCTATCGGCAGGAATAGAAATATTAAGGCGTACAGCAAAAGGTTCGCAATTAGAAAGGTCGTATATAGATAGAGACCCGTTACCTATTGAGACCTATGCCTTGTACAATCCTAAAGGAGGTTATGCCACATACCTAATGCCTGCTGTTTTATTATTGATTCTTCAACAAACTCTACTTTTAGGAATTGGACTGATTGGTGGAACACTGAAAGAAAGAGGTACAAATAATTACATAATCAAAGTTGGAAGTAGTTTCAAAGGAGCTACCATAATAGCAATAGGAAAAAGTATGGCATACTTTACTATTTACTTCCTTAATACACTTTATGTATTCGTTATTATTCCACGACTTTTCAGCATACCTATGCGAACAGGTTACGCTGAAATGTTTGTTTTCTTAATTCCATATTTGTTTTCTGGAATTTTCTTAGGATTGACAATATCAACATTCTTCAAGAAAAGAGAACATGCATTAATGGTTTTAGTATTTGCTAGTATTCCTTTTATATTCCTATCTGGATTTTCGTGGCCAGTAGATGCTATGCCAGAATGGCAAGTTCTACTTTCGTATCTAGTGCCAAGTACACATGCAATTAAAGGACTTGTTGCAATGACACAACGAGGAGCTGAATTTTCGGATGTATTTAATTACTGGATAAACATTCTGATATTAATACTACTATATCTAGTATCATCTAGCCTAATGATAAGAAGATTATCTATAAAGAATTTGAAATTATTAAATAATATGCCTGATGATTCCAAGAGGAAAAATTAAAGATAAAAGAAAGGCTATATTAGAATCTTCTTTAGAACTTATTGCTCTAAAAGGATTCCATGGTACCTCAATGAAACAGATAGCAAGCAATGCTAATGTTGCTGCAGGAACCATTTACGTTTATTTCGAAAATAAGAACGTGCTTATTCATGAACTTTTTATCGAGATAAGAAAAGAGCTAAACGATATTATCTTTGGTGGTTTTAATTCCGAGATAGGGTTTAAAGAAAATTTCATGATTCTTTGGAATGAAGTTTTAGAGTACTATCTAACATTCCCACTTAAATACAATTTTTTAGAACAGTTTTCTAATTCTCCTTTTATTAACGATGTTATTCTAGAAGAAGGAATCGTGGCACTAGCTCCTGCATATTCTCTTTTCAGGGATGCCCAAAAAGAAGGTATTCTAAAATCATTGCCAATCTCGGCATTAATTGCTCTTACACACGGTCCTATTGTTGCATTGGTTAAAATGAACAATATTGGAGAAATAAACATTGAAGAGCAGATAGATAAAACACAATTCGGAGAGGCTTTGTGGTTGAGTATCTGTAAATAAACAATACGTTAATCTTCAATACAGCAAACCATGCACAAAATAAAAACAATTGCTTTCGATGCTGATGATACACTTTGGGTTAACGAACCTCTTTTCAGAATAAATGAAGAAAAGTTTGAAAATCTATTAAAGGAATATATTTCTGACGATAAAATCACGTCAAAGCTTTACGAAACCGAAATCAATAATTTAAAACACTTCGGCTACGGCATAAAAGGTTTTACCCTCTCTATGATAGAAACAGCTATTGACCTAACAAATGGAAAAATAAAAAGCTGTGATTTAAAGAAAATTATTGATTGGGGAAAAGAACAGATTGAACATCCTGTCAATGTATTAGAAGATGTAGAAAATGTCTTAGATAAGCTTAAAAACAAGTACAAGCTAATGATAATAACTAAGGGCGATTTGTTCGATCAGGAAAGCAAGATAGCTCGCTCTGGTTTGGCTGACTACTTTGATATTATTGAAATTGTATCTGAGAAAGATGAAGCAACCTACTCTGCCCTACTAAAAAAGCACAACATAAATCCAGAAGAATTCTTAATGGTTGGCAACTCCTTAAAATCGGATATTCAACCAATTATTAAGCTAAACGCAAAAGCCATACATATTCCATTTCACACCACATGGGTACACGAAGAAATAAGTTCAAAAGATTTTGAAAACAGCAGTCATATTACCGTAAACAAGATTATTGATATTTTGGAATTTGTATAAATGCAAAAAAGACCCCAAATAATTGGAGTCTTTCTGTACTAATAAGTTTGAAACTAATATTATGCAAGTTTTACATCTATTGCATTTAATCCTTTTCTTCCTTCTTTTAAATCAAAAGTAACTTCATTTCCTTCTGTTACTTCATCAACTAGACCTGAGATGTGTACGAAATATTCTTTGTTGTCCTCATTGTCTACAATGAATCCAAATCCTTTAGATTCATTAAAAAATTTTACTGTTCCTGTCATAATGACGACAAAAGTAACCTATTTATTCTGAACTGAAAACAATAACCTAGTTTATTTAGAATAAAAAAGGGCAAGCTCACTTGCTCACCCTTAAACGCCTACTTGTCAGTAAGTTTCATATTATTTAACTCCCATAAGCTCTACGTCGAAAATCAAAGCAGCGTTTGGAGGAATTACTCCACCTGCTCCTGCAGCTCCGTATGCTAAATCAGAAGGGATCACTAAACGTGCTTTATCTCCTACTTTCAATAACATAATTCCCTCATCCCATCCTGGAATTACTTGCCCTACTCCAACTTGAAACTCTAATGGTTGATTTCTCTTATATGATGAATCAAATACACTGCCATCAAGCAACATTCCTTTGTAATGTACACTTACTCTCTGACCTTTAGTTGGTTTAACATCACTTTTACCTTCTTGAATAATCTTGTAGTAAAGTCCAGATTCTGTTTGAGTAAACCCAACTGTATGCTCAGCTAACATTTTAGCCTGCTCTGCTTTTGCTTTAGCTTCTCTTTCTGCTTTAGCCTCATCTTTCTTAGCGAAAATTGCAGCAGCATCAAATGCCTCAGCATCAGCTCCAACACGGATAATTTCTACTTTATCCATTACATCGTTTTGAGCTATGCTATCTACAACATCCTGTCCTTCTACTACATTACCAAAAACAGTGTGCTTACCATCCAACCAAGGAGTTTCTACATGTGTAATGAAAAACTGAGACCCGTTAGTACCAGGACCAGCATTAGCCATAGAAAGTACTCCAGGGCCTGTGTGTTTCAAATCAGGATGAATTTCATCATCGAAGTTATAACCAGGACCGCTAGTACCTGTACCTGTTGGACAACCTCCTTGAATCATGAAATTATCTATTACACGGTGGAATTTCAAACCATCGTAATAAGCTTCTCCTTCTCCTTTATGTGTATTTTTTATTGCTCCCTCTGCCAAACCAACAAAGTTTGCCACTGTAATAGGAGCTTTTTCAAATTCTAATTTTACTAAAATTTCACCTTTCGTAGTATGAAATTTTGCATATAATCCGTCTTCCATTTTATTAAATTTTGATCAAAATTAATATTCTCTTTTTATCTATATA
>CAZIYK010000016.1:0-2926 GCA_964543445.1 uncultured Flavobacteriales bacterium | reverse complement strand
GTCTTCCATTTTATTAAATTTTGATCAAAATTAATATTCTCTTTTTATCTATATATCACTTAAGAAATAACTTGAAAAGTTTTATTGAGCAGCTTCAACTAACTCTACATCGAAGATTAAATCTGCATTTGGAGGAATTACTCCACCTGCTCCTCTTTCTCCATAAGCTAATTCTGAAGGTATTACTAGAGTAGCTTTATCGCCTACTACCAATTTCATTATACCTTCGTCCCATCCTGGAATAACTCTTCCTACTCCAACAGGGAATGCTATTGGCTCACCTCTTTCGAAAGATGAATCAAAAACTTTACCGCTAAGTAACTTTCCTCTGTAATGTACTTTTACTTCTTTCCCAGCAACAGGAGCATTTCCTTTACCTGCAAAAGTTTTTATAATAGTTAAACCTGAATCTGTTGTCTCTACACTAACAGCATCTTTACTTAAAGTATCAACTATCTTTTTAAGAGCTGCTTTTTCTTCTGCAAGCTTTGCTGCTTTAGCATCCTCAATAGCTTTCATATCATCTTTAAACACCTTAGGAGCATCAAAATTCTTAGCATCTTGACCAACGCGTCTAATAACAATGTGCTCTATAACATCGCCTTGAGCTATAGAATCAACAACTTCCTGCCCTTTCACTACATATCCAAACACAGTATGTCTTCCATCTAACCATGGAGTAGCTTTGTGAGTGATGAAAAACTGAGATCCATTTGTATTAGGACCAGAATTAGCCATAGATAGAACTCCAGGTCCATCGTGTTTTAATGCTTTCACAAATTCATCAGGAAATGCATATCCAGGATTTCCTTGACCATTACCTAATGGATCTCCTCCTTGAATCATAAAATCTGCAATTACTCTATGAAACACTAATCCATCGTAAAAAGGAGTTCCTAAAGGCTTAGCAGTATTCTTTTGTGTTCCTTCTGCTAATGCAACAAAGTTTGCTACAGTTAACGGAGTTAATTTATAAGTAAGTTTTACTATAATATCTCCTTTTGATGTTTGGAAATCAGCAAAAATACCATCAGTATTTCCATCTCTAAGCCCTGCAACAGACTCTGGAGTTGCTTCAGATTTTACATCTGATTGATTCAGATTAAAAAAACTATTTCTCTGTTGCTCTAACTTATCACATGATTGCATTCCTAATGCAAATACTGCCACAGAAAGAATTAATACTATCTTCTTCATATTTATATATTAATTGTTTATTTATTTAAATTACTATTTACTTTCAACACTTTAACTTTATACACTAGAGGTGTATTTGATTTAATAATATTTTCGTCACCATGAAATCCAAAAGCCTGATGAGATGGAAAAAGAAATATTGCCTCCGCTCCTTCACTCATCAACTTTAGCCCCTCGTGCATTCCCTTTATCTCCTCTTGATGATCAACCACCAATGTTTTTATGGTTTGTTTATAAATAACATTACCTTTTAAATCTTCTACGGTTACAGCATACTTTACCTTATCGTTAGATTTAATAAGCTTACCTGAATTTTTAGTTATATGATATTGAAAACCAAAACTAGATCTATCAAATTTTAAATCTTGATTTTCGATATATTTTCTAAATCTTCTTTCCTCTCTTTGGTTAATCTTCTTTGATAATTCAATGGATGCAGCATAATCAACACCTGAACTAACACTTATAGGCAATCTAGCTTCTCTCTCTTTGCACGAATTAAGAGAGAAAATTGCTAAAATCGAAATTATAATGATTAATCTATTTTTCATTAGAATTGATTATTGCTTCTTTATTTAGTTCTACTGCTTTTTTGAAAATTTCTACAACCTCATCTATAGGTTTGTCAACTCTACCTCCTGCAGCATTAATATGTCCTCCTCCATTAAAATGATCTCTAGACATCTGATTAACAGAAAACTTACCTAGCGATCGTAAACTTACTTTTACAAAATCGCCTTCCATATCTTCGATAAAAATTGCAGCAACATTTACCCCTTCTATAGAAAGTGCCATATTTACGAAACCTTCGGTATCTCCTTTCTGAAAATTATTAGCTCTTAACTCCTTACGTGTAAGAGTTATGTATGCTGATTTATTTTCTTCTAATACCACAAGATTATTTAGTGCAACACCCATAAGTTTCATCCTAGCTATGCTATTACCATCAAAAACATTATTGTGTATTTGGTAATTTACCGCTCCTCTATCTATCAAGTCTGCAGCGATACGATGCGTTGTTGATGTTGTAGATGCATATCGGAAAGAACCTGTATCAGTAAGTATTCCTGTATATATACATGTTGCAATATCTGCATCTATTTCATCTACTAAATCCATATTCTCTAAAAAATGATACAACATTTGCGATGTTGCACAGATAGATGTGTCAGAATATATGTAATCAGGAAAACTATCAGGTTGCTGATGATGGTCTATCATTATTTTTACAGCATCAGACTTTTCAACAAATGGCTTTATCTCCTCTACCCTATCTAGAGTATTAAAATCCATAAAGAAAAGAATATCTGCATTTACAATTAAATCAACCTTTGTTTGATCATTCTCATCAAAAACAACAACTGAATCATTGTTTGGCAACCAATGAAGAAACTTTGGATAAGATGTAGGAGCTAAAACAACAGGACTATGCCCATTATTTTTTAGAAATTTATACAATCCTAAACTACTACCCATGGCATCTCCATCAGGATTCTTATGCGGTATTATTACAACCTTTTTAGGCTGTGATAATAATTCTTTTACTTCTGAAAAATCACTTTTTGTCATAGGATGCGAAAATAGTGTTTTTTGCCTAATGTTTGCATCTTTTTACATATTGATTTAACCACTACATTCAACTAAAAGGACAAAAAAAAGCCTCCATAATGGAGGCTTTAAATATCTATTTGATATAATTTTTATTTACATCTTATTTAGATGGTGAATA
>CAZIYK010000015.1:0-15647 GCA_964543445.1 uncultured Flavobacteriales bacterium | reverse complement strand
AAATTAAAAAATGATTTTACTATAAGAGAATTATTTCTTCATATTTTTACGCTCCAAAAACAGTCAAATTTAGAATATGAACAATCAACCACTTGCAGAAAGATTACGTCCCAAAACACTTGACGATTACATCAGTCAGGAGCATCTTGTAGGAAAGAATGGAGTTTTACGTCAGATTTTGTCTAGTGGAATGATTCCTTCTATGATTTTTTGGGGACCTCCAGGAACGGGAAAAACTACTCTTGCTCAGATTATTTCAGAACAATCTGAAAGACCTTTCTTTTCGCTATCGGCAATTAATTCTGGTGTTAAAGATATTCGTGAAGTTATTGATAAAGCAAAAAAATCATCGGGACTTTTCACTATGAAAAACCCAATTTTGTTTATCGATGAGATTCACAGATTTAGTAAATCGCAACAAGACTCATTGCTAGGAGCGGTAGAAAAAGGATGGGTTACATTAATTGGAGCTACAACAGAGAATCCAAGTTTCGAAGTTATACCAGCACTTTTATCGCGAAGTCAAGTTTATACACTCAATCCTTTCACAAAAGAAGATTTAATAGCCATGCTCAATAGAGCAATGGAAAAAGACGAGCTACTTAAGAAAAGAAATATTGAAATAAAAGAATACGATGCATTGCTGAGGTTATCAGGTGGCGATGGTCGTAAACTTTTGAATATTTTCGAATTACTTATAAATTCATCAACTGACGAAAAACTTGTTATCACAAATGATTTAGTGAAAAGCAAGATTCAAACAAAAGCAGTCCGTTACGATAAAACTGGAGAGCAACACTACGATATAATTTCGGCATTTATAAAATCAATACGTGGTTCCGATCCTAACGCTGCTGTTTATTGGCTAGCTAGGATGATAGAAGGAGGTGAAGATTTAAAATTTATAGCTCGTAGATTGGTTATTTTAGCATCAGAAGATATAGGTAATGCAAATCCTAATGCTTTGCTTTTGGCAAATAATGCTTTCCAAGCTGTAAGTGTTGTTGGGTTTCCAGAGAGTAGAATTATTCTCAGTCAATGCGTTACATATATGGCGTCATCGCCAAAATCTAATGCAGCATATCAGGCAATCAACAATGCTCAGCAGTTAGTTAAGCAAACAGGCGATTTAGAAATTCCTATTCACTTGCGAAATGCTCCAACTAAGTTGATGAAGGATTTGAATTATGGTAAAGATTATCTTTATTCTCATTCTTATCCTAATAATTTTGTGGTGCAAGAATATATGCCTGATGAGATTCGTGGCACAAAACTTTACGATCCGGGAAGTAATCAAGGGGAGAATAAATTGAGGCAGTATCTAAAAAATATGTGGCAGGATAAATATGGCTACTAATAGTATTTCATTCTAACGTAATGGCGGGGATATATATTCACATACCATTTTGCAAACAACGTTGCTATTATTGCGACTTTCATTTTACCACGTCTTTAAGAAATAAAGATGCAATTATTGATGCCATTGTTTTTGAATTAGAGGTTAGGAAAGATGAGGTTACAGAAAATATTGAGACAATATATTTTGGAGGAGGTACACCATCAATTATTGAAACTTCAGATTTAGATAGGATATTTAATACTATTTATAGGAATTATTCAGTAGTATCGAACCCAGAAGTTACCATAGAAGCAAATCCTGATGATGTTACTTTTCAGAAACTAAATGAGTTAAAACAAACTCCAATTAATAGGTTTAGCGTAGGAATTCAATCTTTTCATGAGAAGGATTTGAAATTTATGAATCGTGCCCATAACAAAGTTCAAGCCGATAGCTGTGTCCCGATGATTCAAGATGCAGGTTTCGATAACATAACAATAGATCTTATTTACGGAGTTCCTGATCAGAATCAGCAAGAATGGTTGTATAATTTGGAAAAAGCTTTCGAGTTAGATGTTCCACATATTTCGGCTTACGCACTTACTGTTGAAGAAAAAACTCCATTAAATAAACTTATTCAAAGTGGAAAATATCCTAATGTTTCTGATGAAAAAGCCTTTGCTGATTTTAAAGTTCTAATTGATAAATCAAAGCAACAAGGTTTTATTCAATATGAGATTTCTAATTTTGGTAAGGAAGGATATTTTTCTAAACACAACAGTTCTTATTGGAAAGGTAAGCAGTATTTAGGAGTAGGGCCTTCGGCACATTCGTACAATGGAGCAGAGCGTAGATGGAACGTGGCGAGCAATAAAATTTATCTCGAGAATATAAAATCAAACGATTATTTCGAAAAAGAAATACTTAGCGAGCAAGATGTTTTTAATGAGTACTTGATGACTGGATTAAGAACTATTTGGGGAGTTTCGTTAAAAAAAATAAGCTCAGAATTTAATCCGAGCTTTATTAAACAATTTCAATCAAAATTAGCCTTGTTGCAAGCTGAAGGTAAGATTGTTGTAACGGATGATATTGTTACAATTTCCGAAAAGAATAAATTTCAAACTGACGGAATTACTTCAGACTTATTTATTGTGGATTAATTACAGATTAGAATCTATTCATAGTGTAGATTACTGATAAAATCAACATTAATAATAATCCTAGCCATGCGGTTACGTACATGTATTTTTTAGGCTTGTACTCTTCTGGAAAATTATCAGACTTTACAATTCTCAGATTTAGATATCCCAAAATTGGTGCTGTAAGAAAAGAAAGAGTTGTTGCCAAATCAACCATCTGTCGCATACTTTGCATGAAAAAGAAAATTACTATTATGGTACCTCCAAGCACTAACATAATCCACAGGTAATATTTTATTTCTTTTTTTGATAATCCTAATAATTTTACAGCATCGCCCAAAACACGAGGATATGCATCCATAACACTTAGGTTTGTACTAAGCATTGTAGTAAATGCAGCCACTGCAATAATAGGGTAGGCCCATGAGCCGATACTTTCGGTATAAATTCCTAATAGTTGATTTGCAAAAGCACCACCTGCCGATGCTAATTCAATACCTGAATGGTAGAGAGTCATACTTCCTAGTATCACAAATAATGCTGCTAGAATTGCTGTTCCCCAATATCCAACTTTGAAATCGAATAAGGCATTTTTTATATTGAATGATTTGTCTGTTTTTTGTCTTTCGCGAGTCCAAACAGATTGCCATACGGTAATATCCATAGGAGCGGGCATCCATCCGATTAATGCAATCAGGAAGAATAAATGTGCTGGTTGAGATAAATCCATCTCGAAAACAAATTGGTCTGTTCTCCCAAGATTTTTTGTTGTCGCCAAAATTGCAGCTATCATGCTAGTAATGGCGAGTGATATAATTATACCCTTCATTAATTTATCTAACAATGAATATTTACCAACAATCAATGTAATACCAACACCTATTAGAATAATGGTTGAAATAATAGGAATTGAAATATCTAAGTTGAAAATTTCTTTTGCTAGCCCCGATGTAACTGTGGCTATGGCAGCCTGAATGATAAACATGGTAGAGACTGTTAGAGCAAGGAACATCCACAATGCCCAATCGCCTATTTCTTTGTACGCTTCTAGTATTGATTTTCTTTTTACAGCTGTATATCTACTTGCGAATTCAAAGAAAGGATATTTTATAGCATTTGTTGCCATTATTATCAATACCATCCAAAGACCATAATTAGCTCCTGCTCTTGTAGATTGTACTAGATGAGATACTCCAACTGCTGCCCCTGCGTATAGCAAACCTGGACCTAGATTTTTTAGACTGAAACTTTTCACAATAAGAATTTTTTTTAGTGCGGCGAAGGTAGCATTCTAGCTTTAAAACACAAAAAAGGTTATCCTGAGAGAATAACCTTTTTCTAACCTAAAATCTTACTATGAAAAAATCACAACTTATTAATGTGAATTAACTTCTTGTGAAAAAATAAAAGGCCTACTAACTCCTTTTATTACGGTGTAAATATGTGATATTTTAATCGTTGTTTAAATAGTTACTGATAAACAAGAAAACATCTTGACGAAATGTGAAATTTTCATGACGTACTAAGTTGAGTGACTTTTTTAATGATGATAAGTAGTGATTATAATGAAATATATAGTCTATATCCTCTCAAATCAATCTTTAGCATTAATTAGAGTGTTGTTTTATTGGTCTTAATTATTGTATGATGCAACAAAGTCAACTATCTATTTGTCAGAGCATTTGTCAGTCTCAAAAAACTTCGTATCTTTGCACGCCCTTATAACATAGGGTAGGAATGTTTATTATTATTTTTTAACTAAAACAGTTGTATTGTGAACACTTTGAGTTACAAAACAATTTCGGCTAACAAAGCTACTGCTGACAAGCAATGGGTAGTAGTAGACGCTACCGACCAACCACTTGGTCGTATGGCATCTAAGGTAGCCAAAATTATCCGTGGGAAGTACAAGGCTAACTTCACTCCACACGTTGATACTGGTGATAACGTTATCATCATCAACGCAGAAAAAATAGCTTTATCAGGTAAAAAATGGGATCAAAAAGTTTACACTCGTCACACTGGTTACCCAGGAGGACAGCGTACACTTACTGCTAAAGAATTATTAGCAAAAGATCCTCGTAAAATGGTTCAAAAAGCTGTTAAAGGTATGTTACCTAAAAACACTTTGGGAGCTGCTTTATTTAGAAACCTAAATGTTTATGTTGGTCCTGAGCACCCTCATGAGGCTCAAAAACCTACACTAATTAATTTAAACGATCTTAAGTAATGGGAATCATTCACAAAGTTGGAAGACGTAAAACTTCCGTTGCTCGTGTTTACCTTACAGAAGGAACGGGTCAGATCATAGTTAACAAAAAGGATTACAAAGAGTATTTCCCTACAACACTTTTACAATACCGTATGGAGCAAGCGTTTGCTGTAACTGGTACTACAGGTCAATTCGACGTGAAAGTAAATGTATATGGTGGTGGAATTACAGGTCAAGTTGAAGCTATTCGTTTGGCAATTTCAAAAGCATTGGTTGAGCTTAATCAAGAGAACCACGCTGCATTGAAACCAATCGGACTTCTTTCTCGTGATCCACGTAAAGTTGAGCGTAAGAAATACGGTCAGAAGAAAGCACGTAAGAAATTCCAATTCTCTAAACGTTAATCGTTTATTGAATTTTGTTTCCTGTTGTTCTACATGGATAAACGATCGAGTTGCTAAGATTGTAAATCCTACAAGAGCGAGTCGCTTCGCAGCCAAACTGTAAGAATGGTGAAAAAGCGAATTAGTTTAGCATCTAAATAAAATACAAATTCAGGTGATTTATTTAACCTAGAATAAAAGTTTTATTGCTAAAATTAACAGAAAGTAAGCTAATTAAAAAAAGTAAAAAAATGGCAAACGTAGATATTAAAAAATTATTGGATGCAGGTGTACACTTCGGACACCTTACAAGAAAATGGCATCCATCTATGGCTCCTTACATTTTTATGGAGCGTAATGGTATCCACATCATTGATTTGCACAAAACTGCAATCAAATTAGATGAGGCTACAAAAGCATTAAAAAAGATTGCTGCAACTGGTCGTAAGATTATGTTCGTTGCAACTAAAAAACAAGCAAAAGATCTTGTTGCTGAGCAAGTAAAAGAAATTAACATGCCTTACATCACAGAAAGATGGCCAGGTGGTATGTTAACAAACTTCGTTACTATACGTAAAGCAGTTAAGAAAATGTCAACTATCGATAAAATGAAAGTTGACGGTACATTTAAAGTACTTTCTAAAAGAGAGCGTTTACAAATCGATCGTAAAAGAGCTAAATTGGAAAGAAACTTAGGATCTATATCTGATATGACTCGCCTTCCAGGTGCGTTATTTGTGGTAGACATCAAACGTGAACACATTGCTGTTGCTGAAGCCAGAAAACTAAACATTCCTATTTTCGGAATTGTTGATACTAACTCAAACCCTGAGTTAATTGATTATCCAATTCCTGCTAATGACGATGCTTCAAAATCTATTAACGAGATTTTAGGTTACGTTACTTCTGCAATTTCTGAAGGTTTATCTGAAAGAAAAGTTGAGCGAGAAAGAGCTAAACAAGAACAAGAAGCCAAAAAAGCTGCTGATGCAGAAAAAAAGGCTGACGCAGAAAAAGCAAAGGCTGACGCTGAAAAAAAATAATAAAATTTATTGAACTTTAAATGTTGAGTTGTCTAATTGTGTTAAAGCAATATTCAACTCAACAGTTCAATTGATGAAATAACAAAACAAAAAATAATTATGGCTAAGATAACTGCTGCTGAAGTAAATAAATTAAGAAAGCACACTGGTGCTGGAATGATGGATTGCAAGAAAGCGCTTGTAGAAGCTGAGGGAAATTATGATTTAGCAATCGAAATTCTTCGTAAGAAAGGACAGAAAGTTGCTGCTAAAAGAGCTGACCGTGACAACACTGAAGGTGCTGTTATAGCTGTTGTTAATGACGACAAAACTAAAGGTGCTTTGATTTCTCTAAACTGCGAAACTGATTTCGTAGCAATGAATGAAGATTTCGTAAAATTAGCTTATACTTTTGCAAATCTAGCATTGAATTCATCTGCATCAAACTTAGAAGAGTTTTTAGCTTCTGAATTTGCTGATGGTTTAACTGTTGCAGATAAACTAATTGAGCAAACAGGTGTAGTAGGTGAGAAGATTGAAATTAAAGCTTACCACCAACTTGAAGCTCCTTTCGTAGGTTCTTACATCCACGCTGGAAATAAAATTGCTGCTATGACAGGTCTTTCTGCTAACGTAGAAGGTGCTGAAGCTGCTGCAAAAGATGTTTCTATGCAAGCTGCTGCAATGAACCCTGTAGCTTTAGATGAGACTGGTGTAGATCAGTCAGTAATCGATAAAGAAATCGAAATTGCTAAAGATCAACTTCGTCAAGAAGGTAAGCCTGAGGCTATGCTAGATAAAATTGCTCAAGGAAAACTTAAGCGTTTCTTTAAAGACAATACTTTAGTAAACCAAAACTTCATTAAAGATAGTAAGGTTTCTGTAGCTGATTACGTTAAATCTTATGATAAAGATTTAAAAGTAGTTTCTTACGTTCGCGTTGGTTTAGGAGCTTAATTTATATGTCTTAGCTTTTGCTAAAGACTATAACAATATTGAAAGTCCCGTGATTTATTCATGGGACTTTTTTTATGCCTAATGGAGGAGTTTAATACGAAAAAAAGGTATCCTCTAGTGAGAATACCGAGAATACCTTTTCTGTAATAAATGCTTTGGTTTTATCTTAAAGACCGCTCTCTGAGAAGTATTTCATAAACTGAACACGTTCTAATAACTGAGGGTTTTTACTTTTTTGCTGAGACAATTTTCCTCTGAAATCTTCTATTGATTTATATCCTTTCTTATCCATCCAATCGTTTAGTTCAGATAATGATTTTGTGATATGCTCATCTCCATTTTTGAAAATAGAAGTAACCATTTGTACAGCATTAGCTCCAACTAATAGATTGCTAATAATTTCTTTGCTAGTATGTACACCTGTAGATGATGCCAAATCGCAATTTACTCTATTATTAAGAATTCCAATCCATCTCAATGGCATACTGTTGTCTTCTTGATTGCTGAAGACAGAATTTGACACAATTTCTTCTTTCTCAATATCTACTGCTGGAGTATAGAATTTATTGAAAAGAACTAATCCTTTAATGTCTGTATAAGATAGTTTTTGTACAAAATTTGCTAATCCAGAAAAGTAAGAGCTTATTTTTAACGAAACAGGAATAGAGATAGTTTTTGTTAAAATCTCAGCAATATCTAAATATTTCTGTTCAACGGTTTTGCTATCCTCTTCAGCATTAGATGGAAGTATAAACATATTAACCTCTAAGGCATCAGCTCCTGCATTTTCAATGTTTTTAGCGAAGTCTGTCCATTCTACTGTAGAAACACAGTTTATACTTGCTATAACAGGAATGTCAATCGCTGCTTTGGTATCTTTTATTAAGTTTAAATAATTATCTACTGTGTGCTTTTTTAGGTAGTATCCCAACTGTTGCTCAACTGCATCGTATGTATTGTACATATTGTTTAGCCTTTGGGCATCAATATCCATAAGTATTTGCTCTTCGAACAATGATTTCAGTACCACAGCTCCTGCACCTGCATCAGCGTGTTTTTTTATTCTTTCTACTGAATTGTTTAGTTCTGAACTTCCTATGATTATTGGACTTTTAAGATCTAGTCCAAGATATTTTGTTGTTAAATTTGCCATTCTTCTTCTGTTTTTAATAATAACTACTGTAAACTTAACAATTTCAGTAGTATATAAACAGTTTGAAACTTAAAAATTTTTCCCCAAAAAAAATACCTGCAGATATCGAGCTATCGGTATCTGCAGGTATAAAGTAGTTATTGTTAAATAATAGGGCTTATTTATAAACCTTGTTTTCTATCTCACCTTTTAATAAAAGACTTCCGTTCATTGCCAAAGATTTCATTTCGTCTTCTCCAGCAAATACTGCTACATCGCCAAGGAAAGAAATATTTTCTTTTATGAAATTATTTAGGTATTCGCTTTTTGCTAAACCTCCAGTAAGAATAATTCCATCTATTTTGCCTTGAAGCACAGTAGCCATAGCTCCTATTTCTTTCGCAACCTGATAAGCCATCGCCTTATAAATCATTTCAGCGTCTTTATTACCAGCTACAGCATCTAATTCAATTTTATATGCATCGTTAGTTCCCATGTAAGCAGTCATGCCACCTTTACCAACTATCATTTTTAGCATTTCTTCTTTTGTGTATTTTCCGCTGAAAGCAGCTTTTACAACATCGCCAATTGGTAGAGTTCCCGAACGTTCTGGTGAAAATGGACCTTCGCCATCTAAAGCTTGATTTACATCTATAACCTTACCGTTTTTGTGAGCTCCTACTGAGATTCCTCCACCCATGTGTACCACAATCAAATTTAGCTCTTCGTAGTGCTTACCTAAAGTTTGAGCATAACTACGTGCAATAGCTTTTTGATTTAACGCGTGGAAAATAGAAACTCTATTGAATTCTGGGTGACCACTGAAACGAGCTACTTCGTGCATTTCGTCAACTACAACAGGATCGGCAATGTAAGCTTTAAGTCCTGCCTTTGATTTAGTAATTTCGTTAGCAATTAATGCTCCTAGATTTGAAGCATGATAGCGTGTAGAATTTATCAAATCGTTTACCATTGCGTCGTTCACTTCGTAAATACCCGATTCAATAGGTTTAAGTAAACCACCTCTAGCAACAATTATGTCTAAGTCTTCTAGATTAATTCCAGCATTTGTAATCTCGTTGATAATTAAATCTTTTCGGAATACAAATTGATCGTTTATTGTTTTTTGTTTTTCTAGTTCTTCATTTTCGTGATGAAGATTTTTTAGGAAAACAGCATTTTCTCCCTCGTAAACAGCAATTTTAGTTGATGTAGAACCAGGATTTATAACTAATATTTTTTTTGATGCCATGATTCTTTTCTTATAAATCGAAACTTGCAGCTGCAAGCATAATACTATTCAGTTTAGTGTCTTCGCTGTCTGCTCTAGAAGTAAGTACTATAGGAGCAGATGCACCTACAACTACTGATGCTACTTTAGCGTTTGCGAAGAATACGAATGATTTGTAAAGGATGTTACCAGCTTCAATATTTGGAACTAGAAGCATGTCAGCATCACCTGCCACAGGTCCGATAATTCCTTTGTGCTCCTTGCTTTCAAAGCTAATCGCGTTATCAAAAGCTAGTGGTCCATCAATAATACAGTTTCTTATCTGTCCACGACGTTCCATTATAGATAACAATGCAGCATCTAAAGTTGCTTGCATTTTTTCGTTTACCATCTCTACTGCAGCAAGAGCAGCAATTTTAGGCTTAGGAACATCTAATTTTTGGAAGAAATCAACAGCGTTATTTATTATCCCGATTTTTCCTTGAAGGTCTGGAGCAATATTCATTGCAACATCTGTTATTGCAAGTAATTTGTGATATTCAGGGATGTCGAAGATAGCAAAGTGAGAAAGAAGAGGTTTATCTCTTAGTCCCCAATCTTTGTTAAGCACACCTTTTAGCATCATTGCTGTTGATAGGTATCCTTTCATTAGAATATCTGCGTGTCCATCGTGTATTAGTTTTACAGATGTTTTTACAGTATCCTCTAGAGTTTGTTGGTGGATAATTTCAATACCATCTAAATCTAGTTTTAGTTCGTTTGCTATTTCTTCGATAGTTGATTTATCTCCAACAAGGATAGTATCTACAAAATTCTTTTTATGTGCTTCAACAGCAGCTTCAATTGAATGTAAGTCGCCAGCAGCACACAATACTAATTTTTTCTTAGATTTTTGCTTTGCAATAATATGCTCTAAATCTGAAAGTTTTTTTAACATTATTATGGTTTGTTATGTTTGGTTTTTAATTGTTGTTTGATACTAAATAGAGTATCTACTAATGAATAAGTATTACTCTGTAATTTAGTAGTAGCAAAACTAGTAAATTGATAACTAATAAAGTAGGGTGAAAAATAATATGAGAAAAACATATATAAATAGGTGTATTGTTGATATTATGTAAGTATTTGTTGTTTATTTCTACATCTTCGGTAATAAATATGAGTTATTGTTGACGAAGAGTTTTTACAATACAACATAATTCGTTTAACTAATTCATTATTCATACTTTTGCAAACTATAAAATTGATAAAAGAGTGAAAATGATAATAAAAAAATCGATAGGTATATATTCTGTTATTGCATTGCTGATTATGAGTTCGTGTTCTGTAATGCACAAAAAAGAAACTAGTGCAAATTCAGATAGTATAGCAGCGTATCAACAGGTTAATTGCGAAACTCCTTCTGAAGACACTTTGTCTGCAGATTTAGAACTAGGAGATCCTATATATGAAAGTAATGCTATTCCTGATTCTATTTGGGAAAGAGACGAGACTTTGTTGCTTAGGGATATGAGTAACGATGAGTATATCGCTTATATTGATAGTATTTGGTTAGATCAGTTATACAAGTCTAATTTCTTTTTTGAAATTGACGAGAAGAAGGATAACAAAAAAACAAATGTTACTCGTGTAGATGATGAGGTTATAAAACAAAGGCTTCAGGTACTAAATGCGAAAACACCTTTAGATTTGGATTACAATCCTTACGTGAAAAGTTATATAAATGCTTATTTGTATAAACGATCTAGTCAGGCTGAGAAAATGATGGGATTAGCAGAGTATTACTATCCTATGTTCGAAGAAATTTTAGACAAGTATGATATTCCTCTAGAATTGAAACATCTTGCTATTGTAGAATCAGCATTAAATCCACGTGCAAAATCGCATATGGGAGCTACAGGATTGTGGCAATTTATGTATGCAACAGGTAAAATGTATGGACTTCATGTTTCTTCTTATGTAGATGAAAGATATGATCCGTATTTGGAAACTGAGGCAGCTGCAAGATACATGAGAAATCTGTATAAAATGTTTGGCGATTGGAATTTGGTTTTGGCAGCATATAATTCAGGACCTGGGAATGTAAGAAAAGCAATTCGTCGTTCTGGTGGAAATAGAAATTACTGGTATATAAGTCCGTATTTACCAAAAGAAACTAGAGGCTATGTTCCTGCATTTATTGCTGTTAACTATGTGATGGAATACGGTAAAGACCATAACCTAAAGCCAATATCTCCAAAAATATCGTATTACAAAACTGATACGGTAATGGTTAAAAGTAAGATTACATTTGATCAGATTACACAACAACTTAATGGTCTATCGAAGGAAGAGTTACGTTTTCTGAATCCTGCTTACAAATTCGATATCATTCCTTATTTACCTAAAAAAGGATACAAACTTGTTTTACCACTTTCGCATATTGATGATTTTGTTAGTAGAGAGGAAACTATTTATGCTTACGCTGATAGTATAAACAAGCTTAATGTAAATAAAATGCCAAAATACTACGAGGCAAATGATAAGATTCGTTATAGAGTTAGAAGCGGAGATGTTTTAGGTAGTATTGCAAATAGATACGGAGTAAGAGTTAGTGATATAAAAAGATGGAATAAACTTAGAGGTAATAATATTAGGGTAGGTCAGAGATTGACAATTTATCCACGAAAATATAACCCTACTGCTTCTACAAGTAAAAGTAAAAAGAAGTCATCAAAAAAATCTAGTAGTAAAGTAAAACACGTAGAGCTGAAAGGTAATTACGAGTTGTATACTGTAAAACCAGGAGATAACCTTTGGGTAATTGCTAAGAAATATCCAGGTATTAGTGCCAAGAATATTCAATCGTGGAATAATATAGGCAGTACTAAAAGATTAAAGCCAGGAATGAAATTAAAGATAGCAAAGAAAAGCTAAAACTACTTTCTGAGTTTTAATAAGGTTGTTGGGTTATCTAACATATAAAGGAATATAGAATGAAAAAGATACTTATTTTATCAATTGCTATTATCGCAACAATGTTTACATCTTGCTCTAGTGACAAAGATGGTAAGCAAGAAAGAATTTTACCATCGTCGAGCGGTAGAATGAATGAGTTGGTAATTGTGATGAAACATGATTTGTGGAAAGGTAAAGTAGGTAAAAAAGTAAGAGATATATTTACTGATAATGTAGAAGGATTGCCACAGCCAGAGCCTTTGTACAGAATTGCTCATATCGATCCGAATGCTTACACAAGCACATTTAAGGCTGCAAGAAGTTTGTTTATTGTAAAATTGGAAGAAGGAGCAAAGGCAAAACTTACATATAGCGATAATGTGTATGCGATGCCTCAAACTATAATTGAGCTTACTGCCAATTCAGAGGAAACGTTGCTAAGTGCTTTAGATAAGTACAAGAAGGATATTGTAAAAAAATATCACGATCAGGATATTAAAAGTGTTCAGAAAAGATTCAGAAGAATAAAACACGAAGTAACTCCTTATCTTGACACGGCAGGTATCTCGTTAATTATTCCTAAAAGTTATGCTACCATAGATTTGAGAAAGAATTTTTGGTGGTATAGAAGCGATATTCGTCAAGGGAAATTTTATCCGTCATTAAATCTACTTATCTACATTACTCCAATGAAATCGGAACTTGACATGTCGGGGCAAGATATAATTTCAACAAGAGATTCTATAGGTAAGGCATTTATAGGTGGAGCCATTGATGGTTCGTATATGCAAACAGAGCATAGACCTCAGTATTCGCCTACAATGAAGAATATTTCGGTTGATGGGCATCTTGCAATAGAAACAAAAGGTTTGTGGATGGTTAAAGGAGATTTTATGGGAGGACCATTCATCAATTACACAATTTTCGACGAGAAGAATAAAAGAATAATTACTCTTGATGCTTTTGTTTACGGAGCGGGTGTTAAGAAGAGAGATCTTGTATTCGAGATGGAGGCAATAGTTAAAAGTATTAAGTTTAATAAATAGTTTTATCGTTACGTGTAGGGAGTTTACGGAGCCCGATTAGCCATCGAAGCTAGTGGATAAATCTCAAAGTTTTAGTTGTAAAATAATGAGATATTTCGACTTCACTGCACCAGCCTTGCCGGCTAGGCAGATTTCGCTCAATATGACGCGATTTTTGAATTATGACCATTCTGTTTCTAGATAAAAAGAAAAAACTAAACTAATAACCAATAATATAATGATAGAAGATAAGCAACCACAACGCACACCTATTTCTGAACTTGGAGAATTTGGTTTAATAGACCATATAACTAAAAATATAGAATTGAAAAACGATTCTACAAAATATGGTGTAGGCGATGATTGTGCAATACTTGAATATAAAGACAAACAGGTACTTGTATCTACTGATTTGCTTGTAGAAAATGTACATTTCGACTTGTCGTATGTGCCGTTGAAACATTTAGGATACAAAGCAGTTATGGTAAATCTTTCTGATGCGTATTCTATGATGGGTAAGGCTACTCAGATTACAGTTTCTATAGCATTATCAAACCGTTTTCCTATAGAGGCAGTAGAAGAGCTTTACGAAGGTATTAACTTAGCATGTAAGTTGTACGATGTAGATTTGGTTGGTGGCGATGTAACTAGTTCTAATCTTGGTTTGGTTATTTCTATAACTGTATTGGGTGAAGTAGAAAAAGATAAAGCAGTAAAGCGAAACGGTGCTAAAGATGGCGATTTGCTAGTAGTAACTGGCGATTTAGGAGGAGCATATATGGGGCTTCAGGTGTTAGAAAGAGAGAAGGAGGTTTATAAGGTTAATCCTAATTCTCAACCAGATTTGTCGGGATACGATTATATAATCGAGCGTCAGCTTAAGCCAGAGGCTAGAAAAGATATACCTAAGTTACTTAACGATTTGGGAGTTCAACCAACATCGATGATAGATATTTCTGATGGATTGTCATCAGAGGTACTTCATATTTGTAAACAATCAGAAGTTGGATGTAATATTTACGAAGAAAAGATTCCGATAGACCCTACTGTAATAAATGTATGTGAAGAATTTAAATTAGATGTAACTACAGTGGCTCTTAGTGGTGGCGAGGATTACGAATTGTTATTCACTATTGATGCGGCTGATTACGATAAGATTAAAGGTAATCCAAGTCTAACAGTTATTGGTCATATTACAGATGAATCTCTAGGACGAAACTTAGTTACTAGAGCAGGAGAATCAATAGCTATTAAAGCACGTGGTTGGAATCATATGGGATAGATATTGAAGTTTATATTCTAGTATTTACAATATTGAAAAGAGGTGAAAAATATCATGTATTTTTCACCTCTTTTCGTTGTTATTTGCACCGTTGTAATACAATGGCCTCATAACTAGATGCTTTATTGATAAAAAACATAACAATGACAGATTATCAAGGTATAATTGATAGAATTTATAAAGAAGTTCAGCCTTTACTTGGAACAGGTAAGGTGGCAGACTACATTCCTGCATTAGCAGAAAAAGATAACATGAAATTCGGTATGGTTGTTAAACTTCTGGATGGTACTACTTTTTCTGTGGGCGATGCAGACGAGCAATTTTCTATTCAAAGTATATCTAAAGTGCTTTCGTTGACAATGGTGGTGAATCAAGACAACGATTTCTTAAAAACTAGATGTGGTAAAGAGCCTTCAGGTACACCTTTCAATTCGCTAGTTCAGCTTGAGTACGAAAATGGTATTCCTCGAAATCCATTTATCAATGCGGGAGCATTAGTTACAACCGATCAGATGTACACAAACCTCAATAATCCTAAAAAAGATTTTCTGAAATTTGTTCGTAAAGTTGCTGGAGATAAAGACATTGATTACAACGAAAAAATAGCTCATTCAGAAGCTGCTACTGGTCACAGAAATGCTGCCTTGGTAAATTTGATGAAAGATTTCAATAATATTGACAATAGTGTTGAGGAAGTTCTTGATACTTATTTTCATCAATGTTCAATAGAAATGAATTGCGAACAACTTTGTGATAGCTTTTCTTTCCTTACAAATCATGGAGTTAATCCTAAAACAGGAGAAAGAATACTAAGTGTGCGTAGAGCAAAAAGAATAAATGCTATTATGCTTACTTGTGGTACTTACGATGCTGTTGGCGATGTGGCTTATCGTGTTGGACTACCTGCAAAAAGTGGTGTAGGAGGAGGAATTGTGGCTGTTGTTCCGGGAGAATTAACCGTTGCAGTTTGGTCGCCAGGTTTAGA
>CAZIYK010000014.1:0-15703 GCA_964543445.1 uncultured Flavobacteriales bacterium | reverse complement strand
TTCTCTGCCCCCGGTAGAAGTGGTAGCTTTTGTTTGCTACAAATTAGTGAACAAAGTTTTGTGGTGGCTTTTTCAAAAAAAAAGACCTCCACAAAAGTATTGAGAACATTTGTAGCTAATAAAACTACAAACGGATGACGGGAAAAGGCTCTTAAAAACAACCTCATCAATAATTTCATGAAATCATACTGACTTACAATTTGTAACAAAAAATGCTTATCCTATATTTGCCCAAAATAAATTAATAGATGCAAAAGAGCAATAAGGAAAATCTACAAGTAATTTACGAGGACAATCATATTATTGTTGTAAATAAACGAGCTGGAGATATTGTACAAGGCGATAAAACTGGCGATAAACCGCTAAGCGATATTGTAAAAGAATACATTAAAGAAAAGTACAATAAGCCTGGCAATGTTTATTTGGGTGTGGTGCATCGTATTGATAGGGTTACTAGTGGAATTGTGATTTTTGCACGTACCGATAAGGCTCTTACAAGACTGAATAAGATGCTTCAAACTCACGATGAGATTAAGAAAACTTACTGGGCAATTGTCGATAAGAAACCTATAGCAAAGGAAGCTGAATTAGTTCATTTTCTTGTTCGCAATGCAAAACAAAACAAGTCTTACGCTCACGATAAAATTGTTCCAAATTCTAAAAAAGCCATCCTTAATTACAAGGTAATAAAAGAGTTGGACAGATATCAATTGCTAGAAATTAACTTAAAAACGGGTAGGCATCATCAGATTAGAAGTCAGCTGTCGAAGATAGGATTTCCGATTAAAGGTGATGTAAAATACGGATTTAAGAGAGCGAACAAAGATTTGTCTATTCACCTACACGCAAGAATGATAGAATTTATTCATCCTGTAAAAAAAGAACCTATCTCATTGATTGCCGACCTTCCAAACGACCCTATTTGGAACGCTTGCCAAAGTCATAAATAAATAAGAAAAAATTAAACAATGGAAAATATTAGTGTTTTTGATATGCTTAAGATTGGCGTAGGCCCATCGAGTTCTCATACTTTAGGCCCGTGGAAGGCTGCCGAAAGATGGATATCGGAACTTCAAGAAGCAGATATATTTGATAAAGTAGAAAGAGTTAAAGTTGATTTGTATGGATCGCTTTCGCTAACAGGAAAAGGGCATTACACTGATATTGCCACTGTACTAGGATTGAATGGCGACGACCCTCGTTCTATCCCTACAAACAACATAAACAATATTATTGACAATATCAGAGCTGAAAAAAAGATAAACTTTGGAGACAAAAGAGAGCTTAAATTTGATATTGAAAAGGATATAATATTTAATAGAGAGTTCCTAGATTTTCACCCAAACGGGATGAAATTCACAGCATACTATGACGGTTTAGAAACTGAAACTTACTTTTATTCTATAGGTGGTGGTTTTGTGATTAAAGAAAACGAAAAGATATCAACTCAAACAAAGAGACTTCCATTTCCGATAGTGAAAGCTAAAGATTTATTGAGACACTGCGAACTTACAGGAAAATCTATTTCTGAAATAGTTATGGAAAATGAACTCTCGTGGCAAACAAAGCAAGAGGTTGAAATTGCTGCTCTAAAAATTTGGGCAGTAATGCAAGATTGCGTTTACGAAGGATGTCATACTGAAGGAATTTTACCAGGTGGACTAAATGTGAGAAGACGCGCTTCTATAATTTATAAATCGTTGATTGGAGATAGCACATATTCATCTCGTGACGAGTGGATGCAAGCCATAAAAGACAAAGGAAGCAACAATCAAGATATTTTTAGTTGGATAAGTTTGTTTGCACTTGCTGTGAACGAAGTTAATGCATCGTTAGGACGAGTTGTTACATCTCCTACTAATGGTTCATCAGGAGTTATCCCTGCTGTACTGATGTACTATTTAACAGGAGTAAACAAGGATGCTACTTCCGATGATATTGTTAAATTTTTATTAGTAGCTGGTGAGATAGGAAGTATTTTCAAAAAAGGTGCGACAATATCGGCAGCGATGGGTGGATGTCAGGCTGAAATTGGAGTATCATCGGCTATGGCAGCAGCAGCTCTTACCGAATTAAAAGGAGGAACACCAGAACAAGCAACCGAAGCAGCAGAAATAGCTATGGAACATCACCTTGGATTAACATGCGATCCGATAGGTGGCTTAGTTCAAATTCCATGCATAGAACGAAATACCATGGGAGCGATTAAAGCAATAACCGCTTCTCAATTAGCTATGAGCACTGATCCTCATGAAGCAAAAGTATCTCTTGACGAAGTTGTGAAAACAATGTTTGACACTGCAAAGGATATGCACTCTAAATACAAAGAAACATCTGAAGGAGGTTTGGCAATTAATGTGCCTGTGAGTTTACCTGCTTGTTAGAGGTTAACCTCTCTACCCCATATTATTTTCCCGCAAATATCGCAGAAATTCGCAGATTTAATCTGTGACATCTTGCGGCATCTGCGGGAAATAAATTTTATACTAAACTTTTATCCCTAAAGAAAAGCAATACCCTAGTTTTTATCTTTCAAAAGAATCTTCAATTCGTATTCCTTGTTAGATTTATTATCAAGATTAATCTCTCTAAGCCAAGGATTGTATATTTTTAACTCTTTGTAGTTTATCCCCTGCAATTTTGCAAAATCAGCAAGATCATTAATTGTACTATCTACCTTTATCATCTTTAAATGAGGTAAAGTGTAAAGATCTTTCTCTCTGAAATGGAATCCGTATTTTTTAGGATTTTCGAAAATAGTTTTGATTGCTAAAACTCTAAAAAGATATCTCGATGTTTCGTCGTTTAAAAGTAAGTCGTAATAATTATCAACTTTCTGTCTTTCTAACTGCCTTGTCACACCACGGATACCCATATTGTATGCAGCAGCAGCTGACGTCCAAGAACCAAATTTCTCTTTTGCTTTAAGTAAATAATCGCAAGCTACTTCTGTAGATTTTATATAATCGTAGCGCTCATCTATATTTTTATTTACTTCTAATCCATGCTCTCTAGCTGTTTTAGGCATAAGCTGCCAAAAACCTTTTGCTCCTGCAGGAGAAGTTACGTTTACCAACCCACTTTCTATTAGTGCTAGATATTTAAAATCATCTGGTACTCCTCTCTCTTTTAAGATACGTTCAATATCTGGAAAGTATTTATTTGCTCTTTTAAAAAACAACAAGCCTTGTGACTGCCAATATGTATTCACAAGCAATTCTCTGTCTAAACGCTCTCTGATATCTTGTTTATCTAAAGGAACTTCTTCCCCTGCAAAACTGACATGCTCAGGAATATTTAGTGCATAAACACGATAGTGATTACTTATATTTTTCTGATTGGTATCGTCGCTCTTTACTTCTTCATTAACTGAATAAATAAATATCTTGCAAATTGCCAAAGTCAATACTATCACCCCCAAAACTCCCCAAATCTTCTTCATCATTATTTTAAATTGTTTTTTACTACTTAATTGTACGACTCACATTTCTAGAACATGATAATCATTTACTTTGTGATATTCATCTCAAATTGCGAAACAAAATCCTTGAACGATTCACCTTCCTTATCTTTATCCGACACTAATAGGTTCATATCAGACGGTATATCCCAATCTATATTAAGATCAGCATCATCCCATTTTATACAACCTTCTGATTCCTTATTATAGACATCTGTAACCTTATATATAAAAATAGTATCGTCTTCCAATGTTAAAAAACCATGGGCAAATCCAGAAGGAATCCAAAACAAACGTTTGTTTTCTTCGGTAAGAAGTACTTTATGATATTTACCGTATGTTGGTGAATCTTTTCGCAAATCAACTGCAACATCAATCACAGAACCTTTTACTACCCTCACCAATTTACCCTGAGCAAACGGTGGATTCTGAAAATGCAAACCTCTTAATACTCCTTTTTTAGAAAGAGATTGATTGTCCTGAACAAAATCAACATCCAACCCTATTTTAGAAAAAGCCTGCTTGCTGTAACTCTCGTAGAAATATCCTCTTTCGTCTTCGAAAACACGCGGTGTAATTTCTAATAATCCTTCAATGTTTGTTTTTGAAATTTGCATTCTTAATTTTCTAAAAAAGTTGAAATATGCTCATTTAATTTATTCGCTTTATTAAATATCATTAAATGAGTTCCTCCTTCGATAAATGTAGCATTACTAATAAATCTGGCAGGAAAAACACTGTCTTTAGTGCCGTGCAAATGTAATAGGTTTTTTGGATATTCTGTCTGTTTCCAATTAACAACTTTATCGATAGCCCATCTACTATACCTTATGTCTCTCATGGTAAAATAACGTTCAATAGCACTAACTATTTTATCGTTATTTTTTCCAAATAAAGTTTTAGCCATCAACTTTGTATTATGAAAAAACATTGATGGAATTAATTTATGTAAACTTAATACTGATGATATTTTATAATGTGTTGGTAGCTCTTTTCTGGTCTTAACAGTAGATATAATAATTATCTTTTCTACATCAATAAACTTAGAAATTTCTTGAACTATTATCCCTCCAAATGACAATCCTATTAAAATAACAGGCTTAGACCTATCAATATCCACAGCCATGCGCTTTGAATACTCAACAAGGCTTTCATTCTTATATGGGATAATCCACTCTATATAATTAAGATTATAGTCATCGAGTTTAAGGCGTTCAAAAACTTTCGAATTTGCACCCATCCCACTTATCAAGTATATGTTCGCCTTGTGTTTAATTGCTTAACTGTTTTTTTTGAAAAAAATCTATATCACTTGAAACTAAAGAAGAAAATCATCATTCTCGGCTACACTAAACTCATCGTAAATAATCTTGAAGAAATCATCATATAAATCAGTACTTGAGGCTACAATCTCCTTCCCGAAAAGCCAATTATCTTTTCCTGAATAATCTGATATTTTACCTCCTGCTTGTTCTACAATGAAAGCACCTGCAGCAACATCCCACGGACTTAATCCATACTCATAGAAAGCATCAAACCTACCACATGCTACATAAACTAAATCGGTAGCCGCCGTGCCAAGTCTTCGCATTCCTCTTGTTCGTTGAGTTATGGTCATCAATGTATTATAAAATGCTGTATTCCTACTAAAATCATAGTAAGGGAACCCTGTAGCGATTAATGAATCTTTTAGTAAAGGATTATTTTTTACCGAAATTTCTTTCCCGTTTAGATATGCCTTGCCTTCTCCAAATGCATAGAAACATTCATCCATTCCTACTTCGTAAACTACCCCTAAAACTATTCTGTCATTCTTCCTAAGAGCTATCGAAACTGCATAAGTAGGCAAACCGTGTATGAAATTAGTAGTACCATCTAGAGGATCAATTATCCAATTATAAACCTCACCTGTTTTTGTTGAAGTTCCTTCTTCTGCAATATATCCTGCTTCGGGCAAAAGCTCCGAAAGAAAATCAACTATCATTTTTTCTGCAGTTTTATCTACATAAGAGACCAAAGAATTTATACTTTTTTCTTCAACTTTCGATTCGGTAAAACTCTTTTGTTCTTCCCTCATAAAAGATCCAGCTTCTTTAGCTATCTCTATTACTTTATCACATATTTCTTTGTAGTCCATTTTTTCTAATTTTAGTTGTATTGTAAAAGTAACCACAAAGTTTTGTATTTGCTTATTTTGAAACTAATTTTTTAAGGTGATTGTTTTTAATACCTTTGCCATATCATTGTTTAATTACAGAAACATCTGTTGGACAATAGAGAACTTAAAAATTCATAAGATGTCAATAAAAAAACATATCCCTAATATTATCACTCTCGGAAATTTATCATCAGGTCTAATTGCTGTTTTATTAATCCTAAACGGTCAATATGTTTGGGCTGGATTCTTCACTTTTCTAGGAGCTTTCTTTGATTTCTTCGATGGTATGGTGGCTAGACTTCTTGGAGTTAGTGGAGAGCTAGGTAAGCAAATGGATTCTTTAGCAGATATGGTTTCATTTGGAGTAGTGCCGGGTATGGCAATGTTTGCAATGCTGAAACTTGCAAATGCCGATTTAGCAAATGAAGTTTTTTATGCTAACGAAAATCTAAATATTCTAATTCACACAGATACAATTTACGCTTTGCCAGGATTCCTAATTACATTGTTTTCGGCTTTGCGTTTGGCTAAATTCAATATTGATACTCGACAAACATCTTCGTTTGTTGGAGTACCAACTCCGGCAATAACACTTTTTGTACTTTCTATTTTGTTGATTTCAGTTTTAAATCAAAACGAAATGATTGAGAATATGGTTGCAACACCATGGATTCTGTATTTAATTACCGTTGCTGCATCTTATGCTCTAGTAGCCGAACTACCTCTTTTTGCAATGAAATTTAAAGTATGGAATTGGCAAGACAACAAAATCAGATGGATTTTTGTAGGGATTGTTATTACTCTTCTAGCAATTTTCAAACTGGTAGCAGTACCATTAATTATAATTGTATATGTTCTTCTATCGGTAGTTAATAATCTAATGGAGAAGTAGAAATCAGAATAAAAAAACTAAAAAAGCCACTTTCAACAAATTGAAAGTGGCTTTTTGCGTTGTGTAAAGTTGTTGTTTTTTTATTAAACTGTTTGTACAGATTTAACATTTTTCATTCCCATAGAAATTGCATCTTCATTCAATGGGATTAAGTGGTGATAACGCTCATTCAAAGATTTTTTCAATCCTAAAACAACATTCTCAATCTTCACTACAGGTTTAACCTTTAGATAAGCTCCTAGAACAATCATGTTGAATGTTTTTGGGTTACCCATCTCTTTGGCATGCTTAGCAGCATCAATAGTGTATATGTTTATATCTTTTCGCGTTGGCGGATTTATAATTCCATTAGGATCGTAAAGTAAAACTCCTCCTGGCTTAACCTGCTCTTCAAACTTATCCATTGATTGTTGGTTAAGTACAATTGCAGTGTCAAACTCATTTAGCGATGGTGACGAAATTCTGTCGTCACTTACTATTACTGTTACGTTTGCAGTACCACCTCTCATTTCAGGTCCGTACGATGGCATCCAGCTTACTTCTTGGTCTTGCATAATTCCAGAATAGGCAAGAATTTTACCCATCGACAAAACTCCTTGTCCACCAAAACCTGCTATTATTAATTCTTCAGTCATGATTCTTTTAGTTTTGATTAGAATTATTTACAAGTACTCCGTTCTTCTTTATATTCCCTAAAGGATAGAATGGGAACATATTTTCTTCCATCCACTCATTAGATTTAACAGGACTCATTTTCCAACCAGAGTTACAGTTAGAAACTATTTCTATAAACTGAGTTCCTTTTTTATCCATAGCATCTTGGAAAGCTTGCTTGATTGCTTTCTTTGCTTTCTTTACATTTTTGAATGTATGTACTGAGTGACGAGAAACATTGTAAGTTCCATCTAATTGAGCCACAAGCTCAGTCATTTTCAACGGATTACCATTAAGCTCAGCAGTACGACCGTAAGGCGATGTAGATGACTTCATACCCATAAGAGTAGTTGGAGCCATTTGTCCACCTGTCATTCCGTAAATACCATTGTTAACGAATATAATAACAATGTTTTCGCCTCGGTTACAAGCGTGAATAGTTTCAGCAGTACCAATAGCAGCTAAATCACCATCTCCTTGGTATGTGAAAACAACCTTATCTGGCATAACTCTAGAAAGAGCAGTAGCTAAAGAAGGTGCACGTCCGTGAGCTGCTTGTTGCATATCAATATTCATGAATTCATAAGCAAGCACCGAACATCCTACAGGCGCAACACCAATAGTTTTTTCAGTAATACCTAATTCTTCAACAGCTTCCATTATAATTCTGTGTGCAGTACCATGTCCACAACCTGGGCAATAAGAAAGCTCATTGTCGGTCATGTTTTTGGTTTTTGTGTAAACCAGATTTTCAGGTTTAATAATATCTTTTAAATCCATAACCTTATTCGATGATTTTAGTTTCTAATGCGTTTAAAACTTCTGTAGGAGAAGGAATCATACCTCCATTTCTACCGAAATGCTCAACTTTTGCTTTACCGTTTACAGCAAGTTTTACATCTTCAACCATTTGTCCTGCACTCATTTCTACACTCAAGAATCCTTTTACGCCTCTATCAGCATACTCTTGAATAATTTTTGTAGGATAAGGGAAAAGAGTAATTGGTCTTAATAATCCAACTTTAATTCCTTTTTCTCTTGCTAATTCTAATGTTTTCTGAGCAATTCTAGCACTAGAACCGTAAGCAACCATTATATATTCTGCATCATCGCACATGAATTCTTCGTAACGAACTTCATTCTCCTCCATCAACTTGTACTTAGCCTGAAGTCTTAGATTGTGCTCCTCATTATCGTCAGATCTTAGATTTAAAGAAGTAACAATGTTTCTTTCTCTATCAGCAGTTTTACCTGTTGTAGCCCAAGAACCACTCATTGCTATAATTTCTTCTTCTGTCCAACGCTCTTTTTGCTCTTTGAAAACAACTTTCTCCATCATCTGACCAATCATACCATCAGATAAAATCATTACTGGATTTCTATATTTGAAAGCTGCATCAAATGCGTCTTCAACAAAATCAGCCATTTCCTGTACTGAAGATGGAGCAAGAACTAACATCTTGTAGTCTCCATGTCCACCACCTTTTACTGCTTGAAAATAATCAGCTTGCGATGGTTGAATAGTTCCTAAGCCGGGACCTCCACGAACTACGTTTAATATTATTGCTGGTAATTCAGCTCCAGCCAAATATGAAATACCTTCTAGCTTAAGGCTGATACCAGGACTTGAAGATGATGTTAATACTTTTTTACCTGCACCTGCTGCTCCATAAACCATGTTTATTGCAGATACTTCGCTTTCAGCTTGCAATACAACCATACCTGTTCTCATGTGTGGTTGTTCTGCCGTCAAATACTCTATTACTTCTGATTGAGGAGTAATAGGATATCCAAAATATGCATCAGCTCCGACACGTATTGCAGCTTCTGCAAACGCCTCGTTTCCTTTCATTAATTTTACTTCTGCCATTTCTTAAAATTGTTAATTGATGTTAGGCAGTCGCCTTTTTCGTTCTGTAAACCGTGATAACTCCATCAGGACAAACTGTAGCACAGTGTGAACATCCGGTACACGCTTCTGGGTTAACCATAAAAGCGTAAGCATACCCTTTTACGTTAACTTCCTTGGTCATGTCGATAACATCTGTAGGACAAGCAACAACGCAGAGTTCGCACCCTTTGCACTTGTCGACATCTACGACTATGGCTCCTATAACTTTAACTTTAGACATCTTATTGGTTTTTTCTTATAATTTTCTGACAGTAAATATATTAAATATTAACAAAATGAAAGTTGAAGTGCATTTTCAATGTTGCGGTTATTCGAAACTGAAATTGATACATCTACAATCAAAACATACTGTAACTGATTAAGACGTCAACAATTAGACATTTTTTTTGAGTTATGCACATTTCACACAACTATTGAAAACAACATAAACACCAAAAAAATCAACAAAAAACATTAAATATTATTGATTTTCATACACATCAAAATATGTTTATCGTCATCAAACAAGGCGATGATTACTTCTAACTTTCCTATATCACTAATTCGTCTTTAAAAAAAACGTGAAAATATCATCTTTATTACAGTCTATTATTTCATAAAAAAAATTACCTTCTATAAACAAAAAAGAGGAGACAAACGCCTCCTCCTATTTAAACCATAAACATCAGATATTATTCTGACTTTATTAATCTCTTTAAATAAGGTACAAGAATAAAAAGCACAGCTCCAACTCCAATTGCAACCCATCCTAAAATACTGAATATTTCGCTATATCCTGGGTTACTAACTGCAGCACTTACGTCAGAAGATACTTGAGGCATAAGCTGAGAGAATCTACTAGCCCCGATAGAAGCTACACCTGTTACCATCATCCAAGTTCCCATCATCATACCTTGGTATTTTTGCGGAGCTAACTTCCCAATCATTGCATAACCGATAGGAGATATTAATAATTCTCCCATACTTTGGAATACATAACTTATCACTATCCATTTGAAAGCTACCATTCCATCAGCTCCCGCAAAAGAAATTCCTAATGGAAGAACTATCATTCCTAGACCGATAAAAACCAATGCTGAAGCAAATTGTGTTGGTATATTGATATCGATTCCTCTATCTCTAAGTTTATTGAAAAACCATGCTAATATTGGTCCTCCTACTACAATAACTACTGTGTTTATATTTTGTATCCATTGAGGAGCTACAAGTAATCCGAATACATTTCTGTTGATATTATTTTCGGCAAACAACATTAATCCCATTGGAGCAAGTTGATAAAGAGCCCAGAATACTAAAGAACCAATTGCTAGTATCAAATACACTATCATTCGTTTTTGTTCTCCTTTATCTTTGTGAACTGCAGTCTTGAATATCCAGAAAATTAAGATTGCTATTCCAAGTCCTATCACCAACCATTGTGTATCTGATGCATATTCTAAAAGCAATCTGATAACAGGAATAAATCCTCCAATTATCAATAACGAATAGAAGAAATATTTTTTCTTAATCTCCTTAGTAGCTTTTGCCAAAGTAGTTGTGTGATCCTTTATTTTATTCCAATACATTAAAGCAACAAAAATAGAAACTGCATTACCTGCAGTGGCAAAAAGGAATAATTCCTTGTAACTCTGTGTTAACTCTAAGTAACCTGCTACACTAAACCCTACAAAAAATCCAACATTCATTCCTGCATAGTTCAAAAAGAAACTAGACTCTCTTTTAGGGTCATCTGGTTCGAACTGCTGAGTAAGAATCATGTTAATACAAGTTACATTCAACCCACTTCCTGTTAAGAATAATGCTAACCCCCAAAACAATCCATCTTTTGTAATCATCGAGATAAGAGCTAATCCTATTACCTGCAGAATCATTCCCAACACAAAAAGATTTCTATTACTAAGCAATTTACCTCCTATAAATCCTCCAAAAAGGTGAAGAACATAATTGAACGCAGCAAACACTCCTATAAGAGTTGTTGCTTGTTTCCCATCGAAACCTAAAGCTTTTGTGGTAAATAAAACTAATGTGGAATAAAGGATTGCAAAACCTAAAGTAGAAAAGGTTTGAATCAACGCTAGAACTTTTGAACTTGACATCTTATTAATTTATTTATATTGTTGATTTTGAGGCAAAAGTAATGTTAATAAAAACAAAATAGAGTTTAGGTTTTGTTAAAAAAAAGAGGCAGTATCAAAAAAATGACACTACCTCTATTATAATTATGTTGATTTTATAGATATTACCTCTTCAAGTACATCTTTCTACGAGAATAAATATCGTAGAAAGTATCGTCCTTTAAGTTTTCTATAAATAAGATACCTTCTCCAGTAGAACGCATTTCAGGACCTAAGTTTTTATTTACATTAGGGAATTTATCAAAAGAGAAAACAGGATATTTAATAGCAAAACCATCTAATTTAGGTTTGAAATCAAAATCTTTAATTTTCTTCTCGTCCATCATTACCTGAGTTGCATATTTTACATAAGGCTCTCCATAAGCTTTAGCAATAAATGGCACTGTACGAGATGCCCTAGGATTTGCTTCAATAATATAAACTATATCATCTTTAACAGCAAATTGGATATTAATAAGTCCTTTTGTTTTAAGAGCAACAGCAATTTTATTTGTATGGTCTTTTATTTGTTGCATCACAAATTCACCAAGGTTAAATGGTGGCAACATTGAGTGAGAATCTCCAGAGTGAATACCTGCAGGCTCAATATGCTCCATAATTCCGATAATGTAAACATCTTCGCCATCGCAAATTGCATCTGCCTCACATTCTACTGCTCCATCAAGATAATGATCTAGTAGAATCTGGTTGCCAGGAATGTTGCGATTCAACTCTACAACATGCTGTTCTAATTCATCTTCGTTAATAACTATCTTCATTCCTTGCCCTCCAAGAACGTACGATGGACGAACAAGAATAGGATATTCTAATTCTTTAGCTTTCTCTACAGCTTCCTCGGCAGTTTCAATTACTGTAAACTGAGGATAAGGAATTTTAAGATCTCTTAGAAGTGCAGAAAAACGACCTCTATCTTCAGCTAAATCTAAAGCTTCGTAGCTAGTTCCAATAATTGGAATACCAAATCGCTCTAATTTTTCAGCAAGTTTCAATGCTGTTTGACCTCCAAGCTGAACAATTACACCTTCTGGTTTTTCTAGCTTGATAATATCGTAAATGTGCTCCCAGAAAACAGGTTCGAAATACAATTTATCAGCAGTATCAAAGTCTGTAGAAACAGTTTCAGGATTACAGTTAATCATGATAGTTTCATAATCAGCCTCCTTAGCCGCAAGTACTCCGTGTACACAACAATAGTCAAATTCAATTCCTTGACCGATACGGTTTGGTCCTGATCCTAAAACTACTATTTTCTTTCTATCACTCTTAGTGCTTTCGTTTTCAGAATAACGGATTCCATCTATAGTTTCCAATTCTTCTTCGAAAGTAGAGTAATAGTAAGGAGTTACAGCTTCAAATTCGGCAGCACATGTATCAACTAATTTAAATACACGATTTATACCCATTTCTTCTCTTCTATCGTGAACTTCACTTTCTTTCACTTTGAAAAGATGAGCCAACTGTCTATCTGCAAAACCTGCTTGTTTAGCTTTAAGAAGTAAATCTTTTGGAACTGTATCTAGAGAATAAGTACCTACTTCTTTCTGTAACAAATACATTTCTTCGATCTGACGAAGGAACCAAGTATCTATTTTTGTTATTTCGTGAATTCTTCTAACAGATATTCCTAATTGCAATGCATCATACAAAGCAAAAATTCTATCCCAACTTGGATTCTCTAATTTTTCTATTATTACATCTTGGCTAGTTAAACTCTTACCATCTGCTCCTAAACCATTACGTCTTATTTCTAATGATTGAGTTGCTTTCTGAAGAGCTTCTTGGAAAGAACGACCTATAGCCATTACCTCTCCAACAGATTTCATTTGAAGACCTATTGTTCTATCAGAACCATCAAATTTATCGAAATTCCAACGAGGTATTTTTACAATTACATAATCTAATGTTGGCTCAAACAAAGCAGATGTAGATTTTGTAATCTGATTATCCAACTCATCAAGATTATACCCAATAGCAAGTTTAGATGCAATCTTAGCAATAGGATAACCCGTAGCTTTTGATGCTAATGCAGAAGAACGAGAAACACGAGGATTTATTTCTATCGAAATAATATCTTCCTTTTCATCAGGACTAACAGCAAATTGAACATTACATCCACCGGCAAAGTTTCCAATACCACGCATCATTTTTATTGCAGCATCACGCATTCTCTGATATGTTCTATCAGAAAGTGTCATTGCTGGAGCAACAGTGATTGAATCTCCTGTATGGATACCCATTGGATCCATATTTTCGATAGTTGTAATAATAATTACATTATCATTATTATCTCTCAACAACTCCAATTCGTACTCTTTCCATCCAAGCAATGCCTTATCAATAAGTACCTCGTGGATAGGAGAAGCTTCTAATCCTCTTGATAATAATTCATCGTAATCTTCTTCTTTGTAGCAAATTGATGCTCCAGAACCTCCTAATGTAAATGAAGGACGAATTACCAATGGGAATCCGTATTCTTGAGCTATTTCTTTTCCTTCGAGATATGATTTAGCAATTGTAGAAGGTGCTACCCCTACTCCTAACTCTACCATCAACTTACGGAAAAGCTCACGATCTTCTGTTATATTGATTGCATCAATATCTACACCAATCATTTCTACTTCATATTCATCCCATATACCCTTATCTTGAGCTTCAATTGCTAAATTCAGAGCTGTTTGACCTCCCATTGTTGGAAGTACCGCATCAATCTCTGGATGTTTTTGAAGAATTTCCTCTATAGATTTTGTAGTAAGTGGCTTTAAATAAATATTGTCTGCAACAACTGGGTCAGTCATTATGGTTGCAGGATTTGAATTTATCAAAGTAACTTCGATACCTTCTTCGCGAAGCGAACGAGCTGCTTGCGAACCTGAATAGTCAAACTCTGCTGCTTGACCAATGATTATTGGACCACTTCCAATAATTAAGACTGATTTAATTTTTTCGTTTCTTGGCATTTTATTAGGAAATTCTGTTTATTAAAAAAGGAAACTAGTTATGAATCCGAAATTTACATATAATTTTTTTACTAGATATAAAAAAAGGCGTTGCACTTAAAGTACAACACCTTTTTATATTTTATCATCTAAAATCCATCTTATCTTTTGTGACGTCCTTCACTAGATACTGATACCTTAGCTCTTCCTTTAGCTCTTCTTCTAGCCAAAACTCTTCTACCGTTAGCAGAAGACATTCTTTCTCTGAAACCGTGTTTGTTTCTTCTCTTTCTGTTCGATGGTTGGAATGTTCTTTTCATTTCTCGTTCCTTTTATTCAAAATTTACTTCCCTCCCGGGTCGCTTAATAAGTTATATACAACTGTTTTACTCAATACTCGTGCCTACTATATTTGTAAGCGGGTGCAAATATATAAATAATAATGTTGTTAGCAAATACAATTTCACTTTTAGAGCATTAAATATTCATTTGCAAAAATACACCTATTTTATTGATGTTTCGGCATTTACACTGTTTGTTTTGATAAAATCCGGAATTTACTACGTTTAATTACGCTTAAACTTTATGAAAATTTCGTTCATACTAACTAATTAATCTATTGTCTTTTAATTATTACTACTTACTTTTGTCTTTTTATATGACACGTAATGGAATACATCGATATAGTAGATGAATCTGGGAATTTAACTGGAGAAGTATTAGAAAAAGGAATTGCTCATAACCTTGGAAAATGGCACGTTACATCTCATGTGTGGATATACAATTCGAAAGGAGAAATTTTATTTCAGAAAAGAGCTTTAACTAAAAGTACATTCCCTGGATTGTGGGATATATCAGTGGCAGGACATATTTCTACTGGAGAAACAGCAGAAGTTGGTGCTTGTAGAGAGGTATTAGAAGAAGTTGGTTTAGAAATAGATGCTAAAGATTTAGAAAAGGTATTTGTTTTTAAAGAAAGTCATCATCACAAGGATATTGATTGGTATAACAATGAATTCCATCACGTTTTCCTCTACAAATACGAGGGTTCAATAGACGATTTAGTTTTACAAGAAGAAGAAGTTGACGATGTTAGATTTTTAAGCATTAACGATTTCCTTAACGAACTTGCTGACCCTGAAAAAGCAAAATTATTTGTTAGCAATCAATCATATTACGATAGAATAGTTAGTGTAATTTCAGATAGAATCTAAAAAGGCTGCCCTTTCCGGACAGCCCGTTTATCATTTCTTGGATGAACATTACATTTTCTTCACCTTATCGTAAGAAGTAATAAGTCCTTTTATTAGTGCAGAGCTAAAACCTTGATGTTCCATCTCGTTAAGTCCGCTAATTGTTACTCCCATAGGAGTTGTAACTTTATCAATCTCTTCTTCAGGATGTGTTCCGTTTTGAAGAATTAACTCACAAGCACCTTTCACTGTCTGCGCTGCAATAAACTGAGATGTTTTAGACGAGAATCCAATTTCTATTCCTCCCTGAGTTGCTGCTCTTAAGTATCTCAATGCAAATGCAATTCCGCAAGCACCAAGTAC
>CAZIYK010000013.1:4878-15898 GCA_964543445.1 uncultured Flavobacteriales bacterium | reverse complement strand
TCTGAATTTATTAATCCTTTTGCTTCGGCATCGTTAATCATATTCAGAGCAACTCTGTCTTTAATAGAACCTCCGGGGTTGAAATATTCAAGTTTGGCAAGTATTCTCGTTCCTTTATTGTCTTTGTAAATCTCAATTAATGGAGTCTTTCCTATAGTTTCTGTAATGTCAGCGAATATCATAAATAAGTTTTTTCAATGTTATTTATTTCTGAAGTAAAGGAGAATTGAAAATTTCTACAACAGCATCATTGTAATGATCAATAGATTTTGCTTTCTTGATTTTCTTAAAAGTTTTATGTTGATTTTCGAACACAAAAGAAAAATATTCCCATTGCGATTTCATTGTTGTAAGTAGGTGCGACGATTGTAAATTCTCCTTGTAACTATCGAATAATTCGGAATGAAACTGTTTTAAAATCTTCTTTTTTTCTGAAACGTCAACAATATTACCTTTTATCTCAGATGCTAAAAAAGGATTCATCAACAATCCACGACCTATCATTAGTTCTGTATCGGATTTTTGTAAAATATTATCTAAACTCTTTACGTCTTTAGTACTTGTAATATCTCCGTTGTAAATAAGTTTACATCTCGACTTCTCAACCAAAGGTATAAATTTATCAGGATTAGCCTTTCCCTTGTATAGCTGTTTAGCAATTCTTGTGTGAATAGTTAACTCTTCTATTTCAAACTTATTCAAAACATCTAGAAGATTGTAAATTTCATTTTCATCAACCAATCCTAATCTTGTTTTAACCGAAAATTTCAAAGATGTAGTTGGTAATACTTTTTCTAGGATTTCAGCGACTTCATCAGGTTTAGCAATCAAAGCAGCTCCAAAACCACGTTTAGTAACCATGGGATAAGGACAACCCAAATTCCAATTGACTTCCTTATAACCCCAATCTTCAATTTGTTTTAATACATCGATGAAAATATTAATATCACTGCCTAAAACTTGAGGAACAAAAGGTATCTCTTCATTATTCTCGGGCAACAAATCTCTAAATGCCGATTTTTTAAAATCCTTACCTTTCTCGAAACGCAAGTATGGAGAATAGTATTTATCTACTCCACCAAAGTATTTGTGATGAAGTTTACGGTAAGTGTGATTTGTAAAACCCTGAAGTGGTCCGAAATGAATTTTGTGCATCCTTTTTATTTTGATGTAAAAATACTCTTTTATAGTCGAAAAATATTAGATATTTACAATGAGGTTTATTTGTGTGGATGTTCTTATTTAGAATATCCGTCATGTTGAGCGGAATACATGAAGTGAAACGTAATGGATGTAGTCGAAATATCTATAGCAATAGTGATTATGCCGTGTAAGCTTATTGTCGTAGACCTTTCGACTTCGCAAAAGCTCCGCTCAAGGTGATGATTTTTCTCGCAAAATTTGAGTTAAGTCCTAATAAAACAGTATGACAAAACAAAAACTCTTAATTTTTACAGAATATTTTTTACCTGCCACAAAGGGAGGAGGACCTGTTAGCTCCATCAGGAATTTAGTAGAGTTGCTACACAAGGATATTGAAATAAGAATTGTCTGTTTTAATCACGACATGAATGAGACACGGCCGATTAAAAATATTGAGTCTGATAAGTGGAATAATTGGCAAAACAAAGCTGAAGTTTTCTATGCTAGTAGAGAATTTCTTTCCAAAAAAAATATAGAAACTCTAATTTTAGATTTTGCACCAAACACAATTTATCTGAATGCAATTTTTGTTCACCAATTTATTGCTTATCCTATTTGGACTGCCAAAAAAATAGATGCAAAAGTTATTATTGCACCTAGAGGAATGCTTCAAAAAAGTGCTCTGAATCAGAAAAAATTAAAAAAATCAATCTATATAAAAGTACTGAAAACGTTTATTTTAAATAAGGATATCGTTTGGCATTGTACTAATAACAAGGAACATGACGAAATAATAGATGCAGTAGACTCTAAAAATATAATCAACATAAGTAACGTGCCTGTTTCTCCAAATAAATCAATTAAAGTAGTAGCTACAGATAAAATAACAATGGTTTCTGTATCATTAAATACAAGAATGAAGAATATCCATTTCTTCCTTGAAGTTCTACAAAATATTGAAATAGAAATAGAGTTTCACATTTACGGGCCTATAAAAGACATAGAATATTGGCAACAATGCGAGGCGTTGATTGAGGAGATGCCCGATAATGTAAAGGTTGATTACAAAGGAGAAGTTGCTCCTGATAAAGTTTCTGAAATAATTGCAGAATACTCCTTATTTGTTCTTCCAACTTTGGGAGAAAATTTTGGTCACGCAATTTTCGAAGCTTTTGCTTGTGGTGTGCCTGTATTGATTTCCGATAAAACTCCTTGGCGAGATTTAGAATCTAAAGGAATTGGTTTCGATTTAGAATTAAACAAATCTAATTGGATAGAAACTATTAATTCATTAAACCTTGATAAACTAATATCAATGAGAGAAAATTCTCTGAATTTTGCAAAAGACTTCTATAAAAATGGTGATTTCACCGATAAATATTTAAAACTCTTCAAGTAATTTAACCATGTAAATTGAAACTTATATTTGCAATTTGCATGGTTAATTAAGTTTAATCATGTAAATCGAAACTGTAACTTTCGAATTACATGATTATTTCGTAACTTTGTAAAAATAATTACATCTTTTTGGCGATGATTCTTAGAAACTTACAGAAAGAAATAATTTACCATTTCGATGACTATCCGGTTATCGCAATTGTAGGTGCCCGCCAAGTAGGTAAATCTACCTTAGCAAAAAGTATTATTTCTGAATACGAAAATTCTATCTATCTCGATGCTGAAAGACCATCGCACAGACAACTTCTAAATGATGCTGAACAATTTTTTGAATTAAATTCAGACAAACTCATCTGTATAGATGAAGTTCAGAATTTACCCGAAATTTTTTCGGTAATACGCAGTGTAGTTGATGATCATAAAACTATAAAATTTTTGATTCTCGGTTCAGCTTCACCCGAAGTATTACAACAAAGCGAAAGTTTGGCAGGTAGAATTGCTTACTTCGAATTGCCTGCACTACAAATAAATGAACTCAAAGGCGATTACAATTTCAAAAAATATTTGTTTAGAGGTGCAATGCCAAAAAGTTACCTTAGCAAAAAGGATGAATCTGCCTTTTTCTGGATTCAAAACTTTGTAGTTTCATTCCTAGAAAGAGATTTGCGTCAGTTTGGTTTTGATATTCCTTTTGAGATTTTGCATAGGCTCTGGATAATGCTTGCACACAACAATGGACAACAGATAAAATACTCAACACTTTCGTTATCACTTGGTGTGAGCCACACAACGGTTAGGAATTATGTTGAGATTCTTCGTCAAACTTTTATGTTGCGAATGATTCAGCCTTACTACATCAACATAAAAAAGAGGATAGTAAAATCACCAAAAGTTTACATTAGGGATGTAGGCATATTGAACTCGTTATTGAACCTAAGAAACTTCAATGACCTTTATTCTCATCCAGTATTTGGTACTGCTTGGGAAATTGTAGTTATCGAAAACGTAATTAATAGATTTAAAGATTGGGACTTCTTTTATTATAGAACTACAAATGGAAATGAAATAGACTTAGTACTCACAAAAGGAGATAAAGTAGTAGCCATAGAGATAAAAGTTTCGGTTACACCAAAAGTGACAAGGGGTTTCTGGACTGCTTTAGAAGATATTAAGGCTCAAAAAGCATACATCATCGCTCCGGTTCAGCTTTCGTACCCAATGAAAAATAATGTTTCGGTAATGAATCTTGAAGATTTTATTAATTTAGATAAATTGATTTAATAAACAGCCATGAACAAAACTAACCTTGAAAATTATACCACAGGAGATTTTAAAATTGGTAGAGGTAAAATAATCCAGACTCTATGGTATTTTACCAACGTGCTGTTTTTTCTAAATCCGTTGAATCCTGTTTCTTCTCTAAAAGTTTTACTTCTCAAATCATTTGGTGCCAAAATAGGTAAAGGTGTAGTAATAAAACCAGGTGTTAATATAAAATATCCATGGAAACTTACTGTTGGAAATTATTCATGGATAGGCGAAAAAGTATGGATAGACAACCTAGACGAAGTAGTAATAGGGAACAACACGGTACTTTCTCAGGGAGCAATGTTGCTTTGTGGAAATCATAATTTCAAGAAAACTAGTTTCGACCTAATTACAAAACCTATCATTTTAGAAGATGGCGTGTGGATAGGTGCAAAATCTATTATTACGGGAGGAGTGACGTGCAAATTACATTCCGTATTAGCGGTAAATTCGGTGGCAAGCAATGATCTAAAAGAATACACTATTTACAGAGGGAATCCTGCTGAAGGAGTAAAAACAAGAGAAATTAACTAAAGAAAGGTGGGTGCAAATCAAACATTAAAAGTTTCGATAATTACAAGCTCCTATAACAGCGAGGCAACAATTTATGACACTATAAATTCAGTAAACTCACAGAGCTATAGCAATATTGAACATGTTTTTATTGATGGTAAGTCGCAAGATAATTCATTGGATATTATTGAAAAAACATCATCGAGAGATAAAATTGTTATATCAGAAAAAGACAATGGTATCTACGATGCAATGAACAAAGGCGTGAATACAGCAACAGGAGATATTATTGCTATCCTAAATTCTGATGATTTCTACAGTGATGAAAATGTGGTTAGTGATATCGTGAAACTTTTTGAAAAAAGTGGAGCAGACGCTGTTTATGCCGACTTGGATTACATCACAGAAGACAAGGAAAAGGTTGTTAGAAAATGGCGATCAGGAAATTATTCGGATGGAATGTTCAAATGGGGATGGATGCCTCCTCATCCTACACTTTTTGTGAAAAAAGAAGTTTACGAAAAATACGGGGATTTCAATCTTGAATTAAAGAGTGCTGCCGACTACGAAATCATGCTTAGATTTATTCATAAGCATAAGATTGAACTTGCCTATCTGCCTAGAGTCACCGTGAAAATGCGAGTTGGTGGTTTGAGTAACTCTTCGTTAGCTCACAGAATATTCGCTAATAAGGAAGATAGAAAGGCTTGGAAAATAAATGGAGTTAAGCCTTATTTTTTCACTCTTTACCTCAAACCTTTAAGGAAAGTTTTACAATATTTATAGAATCTAGGATTTAGTAGCTAAGACTAGTATATTATAGATTAATCCCTAAACTATCTCTTCAGTACACAACAACTATCAGTGCTCGTGCTTACAGATTGTAACATGTGAATAAATTAAGAGGTGAGTAATTTCATTGAAATAGAATCAGAATCCATCCACAAATAGAACATCTTCTATCCTTGTAAAAATCAATAATTTAAGTTTTCATAGGTTGTTATCATACGGTTTTATGATTAGAATCATTAAAAACCTAGTTAACAAAATATTAACAGTGTGTATTAACATTTGTTTAACGCAAACAATCTATTTCAATAAGTACTTTCGGCTCATTAAAAATAATTCATTAAAACTAAATCTATCGAAAAGATGAGTAAACGATTAGGAATATTAGCATTTATGTTGATTTCTATAAGTCACTTTGCTTTTTCACAAACAAGACAAATTTCAGGTGTTGTTTATGATGAAACAAATGTTGAGTTACCAGGAGCAAACATTGTTGTTAAAGGAACTTCCAAAGGTTTAACAACCGATTGGGATGGTAAGTTTGTTATTGATGCTGCAAGCGGAGATATCTTAGAAGTGTCTTTTATGGGATACAAAACTAAGGAAGTAAAAGTAGGCGATGCTGATTTTTACAAAATAACTTTAAAACCAGACGCAGAAGCACTAGAAGAAGTAGTAGTAACTGGATATCAGAAAGTAGATAGAAAGCTATTTACCGGAGCAGCTACTAAGATTGACATGGCAGATGTGAAAATAGCAAGTGAACCTGATATTTCTAAATCATTAGAGGGGCAAGTAGCCGGAGTTTCTGTAAAGAACGTATCTAGTACTTTTGGTACTGCACCTAAAGTTATGGTAAGGGGTGCTTCATCTATATATGGAAATCAAAAACCTCTTTGGGTTGTTGATGGTGTTGTATTAGAAGATGCTGTAGAGATTTCTATGGATGATATTAGCTCTGGTAACCTTAATACTCTTTTAAGTTCGGGTGTTGCAGGTCTTAACATGGACGATATTCAGAGTTTTCAAGTATTGAAAGATGCCTCTGCAACAGCTTTGTATGGAGCTCGTGCCATGAACGGGGTTATTGTAATTACAACTAAAAAAGGAAAGAAAGGTAAGTTAGCAATTAACTATTCGTTAAATGTTGTAGCAAAGCCAGTTCCATCTTATGACGATTACAATATTCTGAACTCTGTAGATCAGATGGAGATAAACAAAGAACTTTACGATAAAGGTTGGATTAATATTGCGAAAACACAATTAGCAAATACTCAAGGACCTTACGGTAAATTATTTGATTACGTAAAAAGAAACAAGATCGATTGGGCTACAAATAATGATGAGGTTAATGCTTTCTTGAGAAAGTATGAAACAGCAAACACTGATTGGTTCGACGAGCTTTTCAAAACAGGAATTCAACAAACACATACAATTAGTATATCAGGAGGTGGAGAAAAATCAACTTTCTATACTTCTGTAGGTTATTTACATGATGGTGGTTGGACTATTGCTGATAATGTAGATAGATATACAGCTTTATTAAAAGGAACTTTCTATATCTCTGATAAATTTAGAGTTACAGCTTCGTCTAACATCTCTTACAGAGATCAGCAGACTTCAGGAGCATCTGAAGCTGGAGCAGTAGACAGATTTACAGGTAGATCTAGTAGAGATTTCGATAACAACCCATTTATGTATGCAATGGGAACTAGTAGAAATATTAGAGTTAGAGACGACGAAGGTAATTTAGAATTTTTCAGAAAAAACTATGCTGACTACAATATCATAGACGAATTAGGAAAAAACAAAACAGCTCTTATCGTTAAGGATATGTCGTTTAATACTAATTTCACTTACGATTTATTAAGTAATTTAAGTTTCAACGCTAAGTTATCTGCTCGTTATTATTCTGCAAGAACAAACAGATTAATTAACGAAAACTCTAATCAAGCTAATGCATATAGAGCAGGTACAAGACCTGGTGATTCTGAAAATATCAGAAACGTAAACCACTTATTATATGAAAAGCCTGGTACAACAACAGGAATAAAATACAGTATCCTTCCAGAAGGTGGAATTTTCAAGACTGTTGACAATTCAATGACTAACTATTACTTGAATACAAACGTAAACTGGAATCCTAAGTTAGATGAAGATAACATGTTTACATTCTTATTAGGAGCTGAAACTAGATATATCGACAGGGTTACAACTTGGGCAGATGGATTTGGACACTTCTTTAATCAAGGTAATACATCTAAACCTTCTCCAAATTACTTAGAAAAACTTTCTATGGAAGGAAGTAGTTACTACGGTGTAAGTAATACTTACGATAGATTTGCTGCCTTTTTCTTCAACTATGGATATTCTTATAAAGGAAAATATACTTTCAACGGAACATTCCGTTACGATGGTTCTAATAGATTAGGAAAATCATCTACAGCACGTTGGATGCCTACTTGGAACTTTAGTGGTAAATGGAATATAAAAGAAGAAGATTTCTTAATTGATAATGATTGGATTAACGGTTTATCTATTCGTGCAACTTACGGTCTTAACGGTAGTTTAGGAGCTGCAAGAAATGCTGCATTAATTGCTTATGCAAGTCCTGCAATAAGAGATTTACACCCTGACCAATCTCAGATGGCAATAAAGATAAAAGAGTTAGAAAATTCTGATTTATCATGGGAAAAACAATACGAATTCAACTTTGGTACAGATTTCTCTTTATTTGATAACAGAATAGGAGGAGACCTTAACTACTATAAGAGAAAAGGTTTTGATTTGATAGGTGATTATATATCTAACGGTGTTGGTGGAGCACACTCAAAACGAGGAAACGTTGCAGATATGGACACTTACGGATTTGAGGCAGCTCTTAACTTTGTACCTGTTAAAACAACAGACTTCCGTTGGAATATGAACATTAACTATTCGTACAATCATACTGAAATTACTTCTTTAAAATCAACTGTGTGGGTTGGTCAAGCAACTAGTTTAGCAGGAGTACCTGTGCAAGGAGGACCTGTTAGAGGTATTTACTCTTCAAGATTTGCAGGATTAGATCATAAAGGAGTTCCAAATTTCTACGATAGAGATAATAACAAAGTTCGTTATTTGAATGTTCAAACAGACGATTTATCTGACTTTGCATATTCAGGAAGTGTAGATCCACTTACAAACCTTGGATTCTCAAATAGTTTTTCATATAAGCATTTTACTCTTTCAGTGTTAGTTACTGGTCAGTTTGGTCATAAGAAAAGAGTAATGAATAATTACAATTATAGCTATAACGATTCTCAAGCACTTAATGGAAATCTTAAAAATAGATGGAGAGTTGCAGGAGATGAGAAGTACACTAACATACCTGCAATATTGGATGCAGATTATATGAATAGAGAAGGTTCTACTGATATAAAAACTGCTTACAACCTTTATGGTATGTCTGATTTCTGGTTGATAGATGCTTCATTTATAAGAATGAAAAATATTTCATTGTCTTATAATTTCCCAAGCAAAACACTAAACAAACTTGGAATGAAAAAGCTATCAATGAGTATTGCAGCAACAAATCCTTTCTTGATTTGGACTGCAGAGCCAGACAAGTTGAATGGAGAAGATCCTGAATTTGTTTGGGCTGGAGGTGCTACAATGCCTGTTACTAAACAATACAGTTTTTCATTAAATATTGGACTATAATTTGAACATGATGAAAAAAATAAGACTAATAAATATCTTATCGCTTATACTACTTATAGTCGTAAGCACGAGTTGCTCTAAATATCTGGATGTTGCTCCAGATGAGAGATTGGAAGTTAACACTCTTGACGATGTTGAAGCATCAATAGTAGCTGCATATCAAAACGAAAGAGGATATAGATTTACATTTTTGGCTACAGACAATGCTACAGCCGCTCAGAATGTATTTGAAGAGAATCCAATTATAGAAGATTTGTACACATGGTCTAGAGATGTTAGGACTCCTACGCATCAAGACGCTCCTTACAATTTCTGGGTATATTCTTATAATGCTATTGCACAAGCAAATTTAGCTTTAGAAGCTCTTGAAAATATAGAGATTACTACAGAAAATAAGGATAGATATAACGAACTAAAAGGAGAGGCACTTCTTGTAAGAGCATACAATCATTTTATGCTTGTTAATATTTTCGCTAATCAATATAGTGGTTCTGCTAGTAGCGATTTAGGTATTCCTTACGTTACTAAGTTAGAAAACAAACTTATTGTTGATTACGAAAGAAATACAGTTGAGGAAGTATATGCTTATGCTGAAGAAGATATGAAAGCAGGTATTGAATTGATAGAAGGTAGTGTTTCTACTATCAATAAAAATAAATACAGATTCACATTGCCAACAATGTATCTGTTTGCTTCAAGATTCTATACTTTCAGAGATAAGGATACTCAAGATGAAGAATTGGCATTAGAATATTCACAGAAATCTATAGATGCTTTCGGTGGAGAAGGAGTTATGCGACCATGGAGCGATTATGAAAGAGATAATTTAGGACCTGTAGATGTTAAGCAACCTGAGGTTGGAATGGTAAGAAAATCAGCAACATGGATGTTCTACCCTTGGAATTATCAAATGACTAATACTATTAGAGATAAGCAGTTGTCTAAAAATCCTTTCCGTTTGGAAGATTCTAGATTGCAAATAGCATATACTAGAACTGGAGATGTTTTCACTCCTGCTTTCTACGCAGTACCTTCACCAAGCGCAGGTTTCGCGGCACCATATAATGATATATTCCCTATTGCTGAAGCAATTTTAAATAAAGCAGAAGCAGCTATCAGACTTGGTAAATACGATGAGGCTAAAAGTGCAATGGATGCTATAGGAAGTAAGGTTTACGAAAGATTTAATCCTTCTATGCTATCAACAGATAATCTTGAGAAATTTTATCAAACTAATGATGCAAAATTTGCATGGACAAAATATTTGTTATTCGAGAGAAGAAACATGTTTTTGTTAAGAGGTATGAGATGGTTCGATATAAGAAGATACCCTCAATATATCCTTGATGTAGCACATAAAATGCAAGACGGAAGTGTTATTCTTTTATCAGAGAAGAACCCTGATAGAAACTTCGAAATCCCTAAGGTAGCTAGAAATACTGGTATGACACCTAATGGTGTTAAATTATCTAGAGTAGCTTCTACAACATTAATTATTAACAAATAATAAAGGTATCATGAAATATTTTAAATATATTTTGTTTTTCATATTTATAGGCACCATTTATTCGTGCAGTAAAGATGATAATACATTAGAGGCTTCTAACAGTGATATATTTCCAGAGCAACCTACTGGTCAGCTAGATTCACTATTAAAAGAAACATTTAGTAAGTATAACATAGTTGTACAGTATAGATATGTGAAAAATTTCTTACCAAACGATTGGTATGACATTACTCCTGTAAAAGATACACTTGTAATGCCAATGGCTCACTTTTTGGAGGATTTTTGGATTAAAAATTTAATAGAAGCATCTGATTTTGATTTTGTGAAAAAGACTTTGCCTCGTAAGCTTATTTTTGTTGGATCGCCAGCTAGACGTTTGAACGGTTCTACAGTTTTAGGACAGGCAGAGGGTGGAGCAATTATTACTTTTACCGAAGTAAATAATTCAGCACAAGCGGCAAAACAAACACAATTGCACACAGCTTTCCACGAATATTCTCACATTATACACCAAATGTATAACCTGCCAGATGCATTTAGAGAAGTAACTCCAGAGAGTTATACTAAGAATGGTTGGATGGCATTAAAGCCTGATGAAGCAATTAAGCTTGGTATGGTAACACCTTATGGTACAAGTGCAGTGCACGAAGATTTTGCTGA
>CAZIYK010000013.1:0-4778 GCA_964543445.1 uncultured Flavobacteriales bacterium | reverse complement strand
AAGATGAATGAAGGTAGAGCGTTAATTAGAAAGAAATTAGCGATAATGAAACAGTATCTAAAATCATTAGGATTTGATTTAGACATAGCAAGAGAAAAAACACGTGAGAAACTAGACTCTTTGCCTAAAAATTAATACGTTACAGTTATGAAAAAAATATTAATATTCGTTTCAATAATTTCATTATTCATCACGTCTTGTCAACCAACAGAGGTTAAGGATGCGTTTAATGAAACAGCAGAACAGAGGTCAGAGGCTTCTATTACTAACTTGAAGTCAGATCTAGTAAACAGTAAAGATGGATGGCTTTCAACTTACATTTTTGATGGAGGTAGAGAATCTGTTGTAATGCACATTGTGTTCAAAGGCAACAACCGTGCAGTAATTGATATTATATCAGACTCTCACTTAATTAAAGATGACCCAGAGTTAAAGCACATGGAGTCTAGTTTTACAGTAAACTACACTCAGCAATTAGATCTAGTTTTCGATACATATAGCACATTTGCTAAGTTTGTAGATATGAAATTAGGTGGTGATTTCAGATGGGAATTACTAAATAAAGGAGATGAAACATATACTTTCGCAAGTAGAGAAGAAAGAGATGGTAAAAAGGGAACTTTAACAATCGAGAAATATACTGAAGAAAGAAAAGAGGAGGCTCTTAGAAAACAAGAGTTTATAAGTCACTTGATGAATGACCAGAGTATATCTTACTTTAGAACTTTAGAGATAACAAAACCATCAGTTCATAAATTTGATTATAAGTTTACAGGTAGAAAGGTTACTCTTATTGATGAAAATGGAGATGTTTATTTTAGTTCAATAATTGATGTAACAGATGATGGATTTAAATTTGTTGATCCGTTAGTTATTGATGGAGTAGAGATTACTCACTTTGTTTTAGATGATAATAATATTGATTTTGATATTGCAAACGAAGGAGTAGAAGGAGGAATATATTATAGTGCAACACCTGCTCATTCTGATTTTGATAGATATGACAGATATATGAATTTGGTATTCTACAGAGGATTGATGTGTTACGATCTTTCAAGTAAAGATTTTAGAGATTTATTTGATAAAGTAGAGAAGGATCTAAAGTCAGATCCAGATCTTGCTAAAAGAAAGATTCAAATACAAAGTTTCTATATACTAGATGGAGATATTAGATTCTTCTCTGGTCCGTATGATAATCCAAATGAATCAACTAAGATTGCTCAATTTAAAATTAAAACTATTAAAAAGGATGGACAGATTGAGTACAAACTTGTTGGAGATTTAGGAGTAAACCCTAAGATAGATCTTCCTGATGATATACAATTGAAGATTAACGAAAAGATTAAGCCAATAGTAGATCAGTTAACACAAAAACATGTGTTCTTATTCCATATGAATTTCATATATGATATTTGTAGCTTCATAAGTGGAGATCCTGCTACTACTAACGTTGCTCTATTTGGATTAGAACCTTAATATGTAATAATTCATTTAATGTTTTAAAAGACATTAAGAATTAACTAAAAGACCTCTTAAACTCAATTATTTGAGAATAAGAGGTCTTTCTTTTTATGGAAAACTCTGCTGATTTAGAGTATTAAATCTCGTCAGAGATATAATTGCTACATTCAGAAGAGGACATGAAAAAGCCTGTGAATTAAACAACTCACAGGCTTAATCTTATAAGATTAACAATGTTATTTAGTCGATGAAATCGAAACGAGTATATGGTTTTAATACATCAGGAATTTCAACACCGTTTTCTGTCTGATAGTTTTCTAGCAGGGCAGCCATAACTCGTGGTAACGCAAGAGAGCTACCGTTAAGTGTATGTGCTAAGTGTTTTTTACCATCTTTATCAGCATATCTTAGTTTAAGTCTGTTTGCTTGGAAAGTAAGGAAATTAGAAACAGAAGAAACTTCCAACCAACGCTTTTGAGCAGCAGACCATACTTCGAAGTCGTAAGTCATTGCAGATGTAAATCCAGTGTCGCCACCGCAAAGTCTCAATATTCTGAAAGGTAAACCTAATTCTGTAAGAATACCTTTTACATGGTCAACCATTTGATCTAGAGCTTCCCATGATTTATCAGGATGTTGCAATTGAACTATCTCTACTTTATCAAATTGGTGAAGGCGATTCAATCCACGAACGTGAGCTCCATAACTACCTGCTTCTCTACGGAAACAAGGAGTGTAAGCAGTAGCTTTGATAGGGAAATCTTCTTCTTTAAGAATCTGATCTCTAAACATATTTGTTACAGGAACTTCGGCTGTAGGTATTAAATACAAGTTGTCAACCGTACAATGATACATCTGACCTTCTTTGTCTGGCAATTGTCCTGTACCGTATCCTGATGCTTCATTTACCAAATGAGGCACTTGAAACTCTCTATATCCTGCTTCTGTGTTTTTGTCTAAGAAATAGTTGATTAGTGCTCTTTGGTAACGTGCACCTTTACCTTTATAAACAGGGAATCCAGCGCCAGTAATTTTGTTACCCAATTCGAAGTCTATAATGTCGTATTTAGCAGCAACTTCCCAGTGAGGAAGTGCATTCTTGTCCATCTCTGTTATTTTTCCAACCTCTAAAACTATTTCGTTGTCCTCTTCAGATTTACCAGGAACCACTTTTTCGTGAGGTACGTTAGGAATATTGTATAGTTCGTTTTTTAAATCTTCAGCTATCTGAGATAATTTAGCAGCTAATTCTTTGGAATCGTTTTTCAACTGAGCAACTTTTTGTTTCAATTCATTTGCTTCAGCTGCTTTGCCTTGTTTGAAAAGGCCACCAATCTCTGCAGCGATCTTTTTTTGTTCTGCTAGAGAAAGGTCTAATTTATTTTGAAAAGTCTTTCTATGTTCGTCTAACTTCAGAACTTTTGCAATTGCTTCTTCAGCATCAAAAAATCTTTTTTTCAATCCAGCAATTACTGCTTCTTTATTCTCTTTTATATATTGAACTTGTAACATAACAAATCTTTACTAATGATTTCTATACAATTTTAAGTGTTACAAAATCTATTTGAAATAGGTTTTGTATTTGGCAAAAGTAACATAAAAAAAAATAGCTCCAACCCATTGTTGAAGCTATTTTATATGATATTAAAATGCGTAGATAAATTAAGTTTTATCTCATCTGAGCATAAACAACTTTTGTTTGAAGATACTCTTCCATTCCGTGTTTACCATCTGCTCCACCAATTCCTGATTTTCTCCAACCAGCGTGGAATCCTTGAATAGCCTCGAAGTGCTCACGGTTTATGTAAACTTCACCGAATTTAAGTTTTTTCTGAACGTACATAGCAGTGTTGAAACTCTCAGTATAAACAGAAGATGTTAAACCATACTCTGAATCGTTAGCCATTTTCACAGCCTCTTCGATAGTCTTGAATTTCATTACAGGCAATACAGGTCCGAATACTTCTTCCTGAATAATTTCGGAATCTTGTTGTACGTTAGTCAATAAAGTTGGCATATAGAAGAAACCTTTAGCGAACTCTTTCATTCGCTCTCCACCATATTCAACCTTAGCACCAGCATCCACAGCTCTACGAACCATACCTTCAACTTTGTCAATCTGATCTTTAGATACCATTGCACTCATTCCAGCTCCCTCAGACATAACGTCGGCAACTTTGTATTCGCTCATTATTTTCTTAGCACGCTCTATAAACTCATCGTAAATTTCTTCAGCTACATAAACACGCTCGGCACAGTTACAAACTTGTCCAGAGAAAATCAAACGAGAATCTACAACAGCTTGTACTGCCATATCTAAATCAGCGTCTTTAGCTACAATTGCAGGTGCTTTACCTCCTAACTCTAACGATACTTTAGTTATGTTTTTGGCAGCAGCCTCCATTATTTTTTGTCCTGCTTCAATAGAGCCTGTCAATGAAACAATTCCTGTGATTGGAGATTCAGAAAGCGCATTACCAACTATAGAACCCGAACCACTTACAATGTTAAGAACACCTTTTGGTAAGTCCATTTCGTTATGTACAAACTCCATCCAATCCAAAACGGTATTAGGAGCATCAGAACTAGGTTTCACAACCATGGTATTTCCAGTAATCAAGGCACCTGCAACCTTACGAGCCATTACAAAGAAAGGGAAGTTCCATGGCAAAATACCTACAGCAACACCAATTGCTTGTTTGTGTAGATACATTGTTTCTCCTGGTCTATCAGACTGAATAATCTCTCCTTCTATCCTGCGAGCCCATCCAGCATAGTACTCAAAGTAAGCTGTTGTTGCATCAATTTCAACTTGAGCTAAACCTATTACTTTAGCTTGTTCTTTTGCTAAAGTTTCAGCCAATTCAACTCTGTGTTTCTTAATTACATCAGCCATTTGCATTAAGTACTCACCGCGTTGTGCAGCAACTAAATCTTCCCACGCATCTTGTGAGTCTCTAGCTGCAACAAGTGCTTTATTAGCATCCTCTACATCTCCTTTAGGAATTGTAGAAATTACTTCCTCTGTTACTGGGTTTATCACCTCAATTCTTTCGCTAGAAAGAGACTCTACCCACTCTCCGTTTATGTACTGTTTGTACGCTTTAATATTTGACATATTCTAATTTATAATTTGGTTTATATTTATTTACTTATCTATATAATTACATATTTGGGCGGCTAATCGGGCCTTACGTTATAGTTTTGTTAACTATTTCTGTTCAACTAATATCTGCAAAGAGCTCATAAAATCGCTTCCGCAGAAAAAGTTTCACTAGCAATAGTATACAAAAGCTGCCACTGCAACCCCTACCGCT